>DATCQF010000536.1:0-2240 GCA_036569735.1 Allostellaceae bacterium
CTATAACGCGTCCCGCTTCACCGAGACTGCGAGTCGTCCCGCCTTCATCGAGACAGCCGTTTTGACAAAGGTTGCCCAATAGCGCGTGTGCGCAGCTTAAGGGCTGAAAGGGAGGCCGCCATGAAACTCCCCGCTCACGGCCGCTACGATTACGTGCCGATCACCAGGCGGCCGGTCTATGACTGGCCCGAGGGCAAACGGCTCGCCGTGTTCCTGTGCAGCAACATCGAGCATTTCGCGTTCCGCGCGGGGCTGGGCGTCGACACCACCGGGCCGTCCACCGAGCAGAGCCAGCGCAACTATGCCTGGTGCGACTACGGCAACCGGGTGGGCCTGTGGAACTACCTCGACCTCCTCGATGAATTCGGCCTGCCCGGCGCGCACAACGTCAACTCGGCGGCATTGGAGTATTGCCCCGATATCGTCGAGCGTCTCAACGGCAGGGGCGACGAATATGTCGGCCACGGCCGCACCAATGCCGAGCGCCAGGATGTGCTGTGGGAGGAGGACGAGGCGCGCCTCATTGCCGAATCCACCGAGGTGATCACGCGGCTGACCGGCAAGCGGCCGGAAGGCTGGCTCGGCCCGGGCCTGGCGCAAAGCCGGGTCACCCTCGACCTCCTGAAGGAGGCCGGCTACCGGTATGTGATGGATTGGCCTCTCGACGACCAGCCGGTGTGGATGAAGACGCGCTCGGGCCCGATCCTGTCGGTGCCCTACCCGATCGAACTCAATGATTTGCCGGCTCTGGCCGCCCGCCATCATACCGGCCGGCAATTCGCCGAGATGATCACCGACCAGTTCGACGAGATGCTCGAACAGTCGAAGAAATACCCTCTGGTCTGCTCGATCGCGCTGCACCCGTTTATCATCGGCCAGCCGTTCCGGCTGCGCGCCTTGCGCGGCGCCCTGCGCCACATCATGGCGCGCAAGGACGAATTGTGGCTCACCACACCGGGCGAGATCGCCCGCTATTGCGAAAGCCTGCCGCAGGGGACCGTGCCCGGGTCGTAAGGGTCCAAGCCGAGTTTCCCATGCGCTGGACAGCCTCCGGCAAAGCGTGTCATCCTCGCCGAGGACAAATAGAGAACAAACATGGCGGCCAGCTCGAAGCTGATGATCGGCGAGGCCGAGCGGCGCTTTCCGGTGCGGATCCGCATCGAGGTGCCGCCCGAGGGCCTCGGCGGCCGGCTCGATCAGTTGAAGGCGTGGCTCGACGACAATTGCGGCGCCGAGGGCTGGGCGATGACCCCGTCCGGGGTGCGCGGCGTGCTGAACGACGCGGTCGCGGTCTATTTCCGCGATGCGGCGCTGGCCGGCGGCTTTGTCGCGCGCTGGTGCCGGGGCTGCCGGATCGAGACCGCCCGGGGCGCCTTCCGGATCCGGGATGATGCGCCCCGGGCGCGCCGCGCCGCGCCGCTGCACCGGACCCCGGGAGCCGGCGGCGGTAACCAAGGAGAATGAGGGGGCAGCCCATGAGCATCGAATATCGCGCGGCGGTGCTGCACGGCGTCGGGGCGCCGATGACGGTCGAACCGGTGGTCGCGGGCGATCTCGGCCGCAACGACGTGCTGGTGCGCATCAAGGCCGCCGGGCTCTGCCATACCGATCTCGAAGTCATCACCGGGTCCCTGCGCTATCCCCTGCCGATCGTGCTCGGGCACGAGGCGGCGGGGGTTGTCGAGGAACTCGGCCCAAATGCGCATGGCCTTGGGGCGCACGGGCTCAAGGTCGGCGACCACGTCGTCCTGTCGTGAGGTCTATCTGTAAAAACTGGCGGATACCTTGGTGCCCACCCAATTCCTTTGCGTGGTTACTGCCGGGGGTCCCACCGGGGTCCCGTCGCACTCCATTTCGCCACGCCAGGGTGACGTGCACATGCCCCTCATGCGACCTGCGTCGGAGACATACGCGCCGGGCACCCTCGCCCCCCATCGAGGGGGTCGACCACATAGCCGCAACCTTCCTAAAAGGAGCGCGGCCTTACATGGGTTTATCGAGACAGCCTGAGACGGCCAGGAATCAGGGTACGGCGGACCCGCGGTAATCCTCATGCGAAAGCCCCGCCCGGATCGCGCCGAACGGGGCTTCTCTGTCTGCGGGTTTCCCGCAGGTGGCTACGTCCGAGGCGGGAACACGGTATAGCCGTGCTGGCGCAGTATTGCCGCCATCCGTTCTAGACCACATGTCCGCCTGAGCGCGGGGCGACCCGTCTCACAGTATGCAGGTAACGAGGGTTG
>DATCQF010000537.1:0-11961 GCA_036569735.1 Allostellaceae bacterium
GTCTGGATCATTAGGCGGCGATGCGCTATAGGCGGTCGGGGAGAGATATCCGATGCCGCTGGAGTTGTGGATCATTGTGGGCCTCGCCGCCGCCGCCATGACGGTCGCAATCGTCAGGCGCTTGAGCGGGTCGGACCGGCGCGACCGCACCAAGGAAACCAAGAACGTCTACCCCCTGTGGTAGCGGCACGCCTGGTATGGGCCGCGTTGCTGGCCGCATGGCGGCTGTGTTAGCGTCGAGCAACCGTGGGGTAACAGTGCGGCCGGCGCGGCGAAAAGAGGGGGACGCGATGATCAGGATGGGGCTCGGCGCGATATCGGCGCTGGCGATCGCGATGGGTCTCGGGTTTATCGCGCCTGCCGAGGCCGGGCCGACGCTCGACAAGGTCAAGCAGGCCGGCGCCATCAGCTGCGGCGTGCAGACCGGGGTCGCCGGGTATGCGCAACCCGACAGCCAGGGCGTCTATACCGGGTTCAATGTCGATATCTGCCACGCGCTGTCGGCGGCGGTGTTCGGCGACCCGACAAAGGTCAAATTCGTGCCGCTGACCGCGCAGCAGCGTTTTACGGCGCTCCAATCGGGCGAAGTCGACCTCCTGTCCAACAACACGACGTGGACCTTGCAGCGCGACACCGAGCTCGGGCTCAATTTTGCGCCCGTCGTGTTTTATGACGGCCAGGGCTTCATGGTGACCAAGAAATCCGGCGTCAAAAGCGCCAAGGAGCTCAACGGCGCGACGATCTGCGTGGCGCCGGGCACCACGACCGAACTCAACCTCGCCGACTATTTCCGCGCCAACAAGATGGAGTTCAAGCCGGTCGTCATCGAAAAGCTCGACGAACTGACCGGCGCGTTCTTCTCCGGGCGCTGCGACGCCTATACCACAGACGCGTCGGCGCTGGCGGCGGTGCGGATCGGCCGCGCAAGCAACCCCGACGACTATGTGATCCTGCCCGAACGGATCTCGAAAGAGCCGCTCGCCCCGGTCGTGCGGCACGGCGACGAGCAATGGTTCGATATCGTCCGCTGGGTGGTCTACGCGCTGATCGAGGCCGAGGAGAAAGGCATCACCCAGAAGAACCTCGACGATATGGCGAAGAGCGAGGACCCGACAGTGAAGCGCATCCTCGGCGCCACCCCGGGGATGGGCAAGGCGCTCGGGCTCGACGAGAAATGGGCCTTCAACGAGGTGAAGGCGGTCGGCAATTACGGCGAGATTTTCGAGCGCAATCTCGGCATGGCGGGCCCCTTGAAGCTCGATCGCGGGCTCAACAATCTGTGGACCAAGGGCGGCCTGATCTACGCGATGCCGATCCGCTGACCGGCCCGGCCAAAGCGCCATGGCGAGCGACACCGCCGGGGCGCTCCGGCCGAAGCGGCCGCCGCCATGGCACGACCCGGCGGTCCGCGGCGTTGTTTTCCAGATCCTGTTCGTCGCCGCGGTCGTCGCAGCCGGCGGCTTCCTCGTCCATAACACGCTCGCCAACCTGGAGCGGCAGAACATCGCCACCGGGTTCGGGTTTCTCGGCCGCGAGGCCGCCTTCGGCATCGGCGAGTCGCTGATCCTCTATTCCCCGGCCGACAGCTATGCCCGGGCGTTTCTCGTCGGGCTGACCAACACGCTCTATGTCGCCGCGCTCGGCATTGTGCTGGCGACGATCCTCGGCACGGTGATGGGGCTCGCGCGGCTGTCGAGCAACTGGCTGATCGCCAAGCTCGCGCAGATCTACGTCGAGACCTTCCGCAACATCCCATTGGCGCTGCAGCTGTTCTTCTGGTGGGGCCTCCTGCGCTGGAGCGCGCCGGCGCCGCGCCAGGCCTGGCAGCCGCTCGCCGATGTCTTCGTCAGCAATCGCGGCATCGTCTTTCCGGTGCCACGGGAGGACCCGGCCCATCCCTGGATGCTGCTGGCGCTGGTCATCGGCATCGTCGGTGCCTGGGCGATCGCGCGCTGGGCGCGCCTGCGCCAGGCCCGTACCGGCCGGCCATTCCCCAGCGGCTGGGCCGGGCTGGCGCTGGTGTTCGGCCTGCCGCTCGCGGTCTTTCTCGCCGCCGGCGCGCCGCTGAGGCTCGATGTCCCGGCGCTGCACGGCTTCAACTTCACCGGCGGCACCGCCGTTTCGCCCGAGTTCGCCGCCCTGTTGTTCGGGCTGGTCATCTATACCGGGAGCTTCATCGCCGAGATCGTGCGCGCCGGCATCCTCGCGGTCAGCTGGGGGCAGAGCGAGGCGGCGCTGGCGCTCGGCCTCACCGCGTGGCAGCGCATGCGTCTTGTCGTGCTGCCGCAGGCGCTCCGGGTCATCGTCCCGCCGATGACCAGCCAGTACCTGAGCCTCACCAAGAACAGCTCGCTAGCCGTCATCATCGGCTTTCCCGACCTGGTTTCGGTCGCCAACACGACGATCAACCAGACCGGCCAGGCGGTCGAGGGCATCGCGATGATCATGGCGGTCTATCTCGCGATCAGCCTCGTCATCTCGGCGTTGATGAACCTCTACAACCGCGCCGTCGCGCTCGTGGAGCGCTGAGCGGATGCCAAACATCATGACAACTGGCATCGCGCACGAGCTGCCGGTCCCGGCCGAAGCGCCGCCGCCGCGCACCCATGGCCCGATCGGCTGGCTGCGCGCCAATCTGTTCAACAGCCTGTTCAACACGGTCCTGACGCTGGTCGCGCTGTATTTCCTCGCGATGACGATCCCGCCGGTGATCCGCTGGGCGCTGATCGACGCGGTCTGGACCGCGCCCAGTGGCCAGGCCTGCCGCGGCGCCATGGGCCAAGAGGGGGGCGCGTGCTGGGCGTTCATCGGCGAAAAGCTGCGCTTCATCCTGTTCGGCAGGTTTCCCTACGCCGAGCAATGGCGCCCGCTCGTGGTCGTCGTCATCTTCGTCGCGCTGATCCTCCTCAGCTGCGACCGCAGGCTGTGGGGGCGCCGGCTCCCGGTTCTGTGGCTCCTGGGGCTCGCGGCGGTCGGCGTGTTGATGTGGGGCGGCGTCTTCGGCCTCTCCACGGTCGACACGATGCTGTGGAGCGGTCTGCCGCTGACCCTCATTTTCTCCGTCGTCGGCATTGTGTTCGCGTTCCCGTTCGGCATCCTCCTGGCGCTCGGCCGGCGCTCGCGCCTCCCCGCGGTGCGCGCGATCTCGGTCGGCTATATCGAGCTGGTGCGCGGCGTGCCGCTGATCACCGTCCTGTTCATGGCCTCGGTCATGCTGCCCCTCTTCCTGCCGAGCGGGTTCACCATCGACAAGCTGTTGCGCGCCCAGATCGCCTTTATCCTCTTTGCCGCGGCCTATCTCGCGGAGGTCATTCGCGGCGGTCTGCAGGCGATTCCAACGGGCCAGATCGAGGCCGCCGACGCATTGGGGCTCGGCTATTGGCAGCGCACCCGGCTGATCGTCCTGCCGCAGGCCTTGGCGATGGTGATCCCGCCTTTGGTCAACACCTTTATCGGCACCTTCAAGGATACCTCGCTCGTCATCATCATCGGCCTCTTCGATCTATTGGGCACGGTCAACGCCGCGCTCGCCGACGCCAACTGGCAGGGCTTCTATGTCGAAGCCTATGTCGTCGCCGCCGCGATCTATTGGAGCTTCTGCTTTTTCATGTCGCGCTACAGCCAGATTCTCGAGCGCGAGTTCAACAAGAGCCGGCGGCGTTAAGGGGCGCGAGTGATGGCCGAGAACGAAGCGATGATCGCGATGCGCCATGTCCATAAGTGGTTCGGCGATTTCCACGTGCTCAACGACATCAACCTCGAGGTGAGGAAGGGCGAGCGCGTCGTCGTCTGCGGCCCCTCGGGCTCGGGCAAATCGACGATGATCCGCTGCATCAACCGTTTGGAAGAGCACCAGCAGGGCGAGATCGTCGTCGCCGGCATCGAGCTCAACGCCGATGTGAAGAATATCGAGGCGACCCGCCGCGAAGTCGGCATGGTATTCCAGCAGTTCAATTTGTTCCCGCACCTGACGGTGCTGCAAAACCTGACCCTCGCGCCGATCTGGGTGCGCAAGCTGCCGCAGCGCGAGGCGGAGGAGACCGCGCGCACCTATCTCGAACGGGTGCGCATCCCCGAGCAGGCCGACAAATACCCGGGCCAGCTCTCGGGCGGGCAGCAGCAGCGCGTAGCGATCGCGCGCTCCCTGTGCATGAAGCCGCAGATCATGCTGTTCGACGAGCCGACTTCCGCGCTCGACCCCGAGATGATCAAGGAGGTGCTCGACGTCATGGTCGAACTGGCGCAAGAGGGCATGACGATGGTGTGCGTCACCCACGAGATGGGGTTCGCGCGCACCGTCGCCGACACGATGGTCTTCATGGACCGCGGCGAGATCGTCGAGCGCGGGCCGCCGGCCGAATTTTTCGCCAACCCGAAAAGCGAACGCACCCACCTCTTCCTCAGCCAGATCCTCGCACATTAATTCGATATTAGCGGCACAGATCAGCCAAGCGCCAAATGCCACGCTCGCTCGTTCCGCTGCTGCTCGTACTTCTAGGGTTCGCGATTGTCGTCACATTCTTGGTCGGGTCGATAAGGTCGGACGTGCGGCGGCTTCGGCGCGGCTCCGCAGCGCTGCAACCGGCCCAGGATCCGCCCGAACAAGGCCGGGTGTTCGAGGCACCCCGGCCGGAGGATCCATTGTCGGCCTTACGCCGCATCGCCGCCATCGATCCGAGCTCGCTCGGCATCGCGGTCTTGCCCGTCGCCGCGGCGATTGTCATCGGCGTCCTCGCTGCCCTCGTTGGTGTCGGTTTCCTGGTCATCGGGGTCGTTCTGTGGCTGTTCGGGCCCCACAACCTCGCGGCCTGGTTTGTCGTCGTCGGGTCCCTACTCGCGATGGTGGCATATCGATCGCTGAGACGGGTTGTGCGAGCCTGGCGGCGTCGCGGTTTCGTCTTCGTCATGGACCAAGTGCCCGGGTGGATCGGCCGCGCGGTCGGCGGGACGCTCGAATTCCCGGCGGGGCGGCAGCCCGCGGGACCGGTCGAGGCGACCCTGGCCTGTCTCAGCGTTCTGGCGTATCGCCCCGGTGTCGGGGTCGTGAGCCGGGCAGACATCCAAACCCTGTGGAGCCGATCGCGGACGATGCAGATGACGGGCACGAGCGACCGCTTTTCCGTGAGCTTCGATGTGCCTTCCGGACTTCCTAGCTCCTATCCGTCCCCCAGCCTTCTTCGCACCTCGATAGTGTGGCGGCTGACCGTCGAGAGTATGATGGGAGGCGGTTTAGGCAACATCGCGTTCGTCCTGCCGGTCCACAGCACGGTCCCCGCACCGTAACAGAGCGCGACCAGGCTCGGCCCCGCTCCACCACGCTCCAGCCCAAGCTCGTCTAAACGGCGCCGCCGTGGCAGACTCCGTTCGGGATAGCGGCTGTCCGGGTGGAGCGAACGATGACGAGCGCCTTCGAGCGCCTGCGCGTGGTGGATTTCACGACGACGATCGCCGGGCCGCACTGCACCCGCCTGATGGCGGATGTTGGCGCCGAGGTGATCAAGGTCGAGGCGCCGGAAGGCGACATGATGCGCTCGCGCCCGCCGTTGCGCGACGGCGCCAGCACCTCGTTCGGTCAGCTCAACACCGGAAAGAAAAGCGTCGTTCTCGACCTGAAGCACCCCGATTCCGTTGCCGCCGCCCGGCGCCTCGTCGAAACCGCGGACGTCTTGGTCGAGAATTTCCGCCCTGGCGTGATGGCGCGCTTCGGGCTGGATTATCCGGCGCTGAGGGCGGTGAAGCCCGACCTCGTCTATTGCGCGATCTCCGGCTATGGCCAGACGGGTCCCTCGGCCGGGCTGCCGGCCTATGCGCCGGTGATCCACGCCTCGTCGGGCTACGATCTGGCCCAGATCGCCTATCAGGGCGTCGAGCGCCGGCCGGATTATTGCGGCATCTACATCGCCGACGTCCTGACCGGCACCTACGCGTTCGGGGCGATCATGACCGCGCTCTACCAGCGCCAGGCGACGGGCGTTGGCCAGCTGATCGACGTCTCGATGCTCGAAAGCATGCTGAGCCTCACCTTGAGCGAAATCCAGCTGGCGCAGTTTCCCGAATCGTACGTCCCCGGGCGGCCGCCGTTCGGACCGATCGTCACCAAGGACGGCTATGTCAACCTGTCGGTCGCCAGCGAGCGCACCTTCCAGAACCTGGCGGCGGCCTGTGCCCGGCCCGACTGGATCGGCGACCCGCGTTTCGCCAAATACCCCGACCGGCGGGCCAACTGGGGCTTGCTGATCGAGGAAATCGAGGCCTGGTCGTCCGAGCGCACCTGCGCCGAGGTGCAAAGGGTCTTCGAGTCCCACGGGGTGCCCGGTTCACCCTATCGCACGGTCAAGGAAGCCATGGCCGACCCGCAGCTCGCGCATCGCGGGTCCTTGGCCGAGGTGCACGATCAGGGCGGCAGCTTTCGCGCGCTCAACCCGCCGTTCCGCTTCTCCGCCGCCACCGCCGCCGCCCGGCCCTGGGTCGCCGCGCTCGGCGAGCACACCGAGGCGGTGCTCGGCGAATTGGGCTATGGCCCGCGCGACATCGCCGCGCTGGCCGCCACATAAAACTGCATTCCCGGCGAACCCCTGGACCCACTCGTCAACCAACTCGGCTGTGGATCGGTGGGTCCCGGCGTTCGCCGGGAATGCAAAACTGTCTCAATTCAATTCGGATAGACGATCGTGCGCAGCATGACCCGGCGCTCCTCGGGGTGGTAGTCGCCGGCGCCGCGATGCATCGTCGAGCGCTCGTCCCAGATCAGGAGGTCGCCGACCCGCCAGGAATGATAATAGACAAAGCGGTCCTGGGTCGCGTGCGCCGCCAATTCCTCGATCAGTTCCCAGGCGGCCGCGCGCTCCATGCCGACGAACCCATGCACGTGCATCGGGTTGACGAAGAGGATCGGGCGGCCGGTGACCGGATGCGGGATCACCGCCGGGCGCGCCTGCTCCTCGTATTTCTTGTCGGTCATCCGCTCGCCTTCTTCGAGCGTATACAATTTCGTGCCGGCGGGGCCGTCGGTGCGGCCATGCAACCCGACCAGACCGGCGAGGCGCTGTTTCATCGCGTCCGGGAGCGCGTCGTAGGCGCCGCACATATCGGCGAACATCGTCCCGCCCCTGGTCGACGGGATCTCGAGGGCGTGCAGCATCGCGAGCAGCGGCAACTCCTCTTCGTAGGTCGAATCGGTGTGCCAGTCGGTCGCGCGCTTGACGCCGTACCAGTCGATCTCGCCGGCCTCGTCGACGTTACGCAGCCATGACACCTCCGGATGATCGGGATGGCGGTAGCTGACCAGCGAATGCTTGAGCGGCACGCCAAAGCGCCGCCCGAACGCGGCGATATCGGCGGCGCCAAGCTTCTGGTCGCGGAACACCAGCACCGGATGGTCGGCAAAGGCTTTTTGGACCCAGGCGAAGGTCGCGTCGTCGAGCCGGGACAAATCGACCCCGAGCGCTTCCGTGCCGAGCGCCTCTCCGAGCGGGCGCAGTTCTGGTGTACCGGGCATTTTCGATCCTCCCCTTGGGCCGCCATGGCCGGCACCGCCCTGTCACGTCGCCGACCGGAACGCGCCAACACGGATGATGCACTATGATCTCGACCGGGTCATCGCCGCAACCGGGTCCGCGCGCCTGCGCCCCAGGGTGCGGCTATTGGCGATTGACACGGCCTCCCTCGCACCCGAGATATCGAATAGGCAAGCGCAAGCCGTTAGCGCTTTATTCATCGTGATTGGCCCATCCTTGCCGGCGCGCAACCTCGTATAGGACCCGTCATGCAGCTAGGCGAGATGCTGATCGCGCGGGGGCTGGTGAGCCAGGCCGACATCGACGGCGCGCTCGCGCGTCAAATTAAAGAGGGCGGGCGATTGGGCGAGAACCTGATCGCGATGGGCGTCGTCACGGCGGACCAGATTGCCGAGGTTGCCAGCAGCACGCCGGCGATCCCGGCCTCCGTCGAGGAGTCCGGCATCTCCGAACGCAACCTGTTGTACCTGCTCCTCAAATTCATGCATGTCGAGGCCTGCGAGACGATCCTGGAACTCGCCGAACGGATGAAGCTGCCGCGCCGCCTGCTCCAGCAGTTGATCGAGACCTCGATCCACCAGCGCTACATCGGGGCCACCGGCGCAACCAGCGATCTGGCTCTCTCGACGCATTACGCGCTGACCGAAGTGGGCCGCGAGGCCGCCAAGGAGGCGCTCGACCAGAACCTCTATATGGGGCCGGCGCCGGTGTCGCTGGCGACCTATCGCGAGCAGATCGAAAAACAGAAGATCACCAACGAGGTGATGGACGAGGCGACGCTGCGCGGCGGGTTCGCCGGCCTCGTCGTGCCGGACCAGATGTTTCGCCGGCTGTTGCCGGCGATCAATGCCGGGCGCAGCGTCCTCCTGTACGGGCCGCCGGGCAACGGCAAGACGACGCTCTCCACCCGCATCGCCGGGCTCTTCAAGGACACCGTCCACATCCCCTATGCGGTCGAGGTCGGCGGCCAGATCATCAAGGTCTACGACGTCCAGATCCACAAGCCGCAGGCCGAGCACGAGGAACCGGCCCATCCGACGAGCATGCTCGGTCTGCACCGGGAGACCCACGATCAGCGCTGGGTTGCCTGTTCGCGGCCGGTGGTGATGGCGGGCGGCGAAATGACGCTGGAGATGCTCGATCTGCAGTGGAATAACGAGGCCCGGTTCTACGACGCCCCGCTGCACGTCAAGGCGCTCAACGGCATGATGCTGGTCGACGATTTCGGGCGGCAAAAATTCGCCCCGAACGACCTGCTCAACCGCTGGATCGTGCCGATGGAGAACCAGGTCGATTTCATGAAGCTGAACACCGGGGCGAGCTTCACCCTGCCGTTCGACGTGCTCCTGATGTTTTCGACCAACCTGCAGCCGGCCGATCTGATGGATCCCGCGTTCCTCCGCCGCATCCAATACAAGATCAAACTGTTCGAACCGACGCGTGACGAATTTCGTCGGATATTTGTCGGTGTTTCAAAATCCCGGGGTTTGACATTCGATGATGAGGTCTTCGATTACGTGGTAAAGATGTTGACGTCGTATGGACTGGCATACTATCAGCCGGCGTTCATCTGCAATCACGTGCTCGAAACCTGTAAATCCTTCCAGCTTCCGCCGCAGCTGATAAAAGAACTGGCCGGCGAGGCGATGGCAAACCTCTATGTCGATATCGAGGAAAAGCTCGGCCTCGCGGATGCCGCTGCCGAGTAATCCCACGCGCGTTGCGGGCAGGTGAGCGACGCCGGCTACTGCGCCACCCAGCCGCCGTCGATCGACAGCGCGGCGCCGGTGATCGTGGACGCCGCCTCGCCGCACAGGAAAACCGCCAGCGCGCCGATCTTTTCGGGCGTCGTGTAGTCGAGCATCGGCTGCTTCTCGCGCACCAGATCCTCGCGCGCCTGGTCGACCGGGATCCCCTCGGCCCTCGCGCGCGCCTCGATCTGCTGCTGCACCAGCGGCGTCAGCACCCAGCCCGGACAGATCGCGTTGCACGTGATGCCCTGGTTGGCGCACTCGATCGCGGTCACCTTGGTCAGCCCGACAAGGCCGTGCTTGGCGGTGACATAGGCTACCTTGTCGGCGCTGGCGACGAGCCCGTGCGCCGAGGCGATGTTGATGATGCGGCCCCATTTCCGACCGATCATCAACGGCAGCGCCGCCTTCGAGGCGTGAAACGCGGCCGACAGGTTGATCGCGATCACGGCGTCCCAGCGCTCTTCCGGAAAATCGACGATCTTCGCCACATGCTGGATCCCGGCGTTGTTGACCAGGATGTCGACGCCGCCGAACTGGCGCGCCGCCTCGGCGACGAGGGCCCTTATCTCGGCCGGGTTCGAGACGTCGGCCGCGATGTAGAGGGCGCGCACGCCCTGCGTCTCGGCGAGGCCGGCGCGCAGGCGCTCGATCGCGGCGGGATCGCCAAACCCGTTCAGCACGATGTCGCACCCTTCGGCGGCGAGCGCAGTCGCGATGCCGAACCCGATCCCGCTGGTCGAGCCGGTGACAACCGCAATCTTACCCTTCAACATGGCATGCCCCTCAACATGGACTCCCTCCTAGACGATATGGCGCCGGCGCGGGCGGGGGACCGGTCTCGGCGAGGCCGCCGAGAAAGCCGAAATAGGTGACCCCGGCCAGGGCCGCCGATACTCCGACCGCCAGCGCCATCGGCACGGCGGTACGATCGTAGAGCGCGCCGACGATGTAGCCAATGAGGCTGCCGCCGGCGGTTTGCAGACAGCCGATCAGCGATGAGGCGAACCCGGCCATGCGCGGCACCGGCTCCATCGCCGCACCGATCGCGTTCGGCGTGGCCATTCCCATGCCCAGGACGTAGATCAGCATCGGTCCGACAACCCCGGCCACTCCGCCGAGGCGAAAGACGGCACACGCGCAGATCGCCGTGCCGCCGACCAGGATCAGCGCGATGCCGCAGCGCAGAATTGTCGCCGCAGCCAGGCGGTCCACCAGGATCGAATTGGTCAGCGCGCCGGTCATCAACGCGAAAGCGGAGAGGCCGAACAGGTAACCGAACCGGTTGCTCGGCACCCCGAACACTTCGATCAACACAAAGGGCGACCCGGAAATATACGAGAAGAGGCCGGAGAATATGAAGCAGACCACGAAAGTGTAGCCGACGCAGACTCGCCGGCTGAAAAAATCGACCAGGTTGCGCATCAGCTCCGCCGGCCGCGTCGCGCGATGATTGCGCCAGCGGATGCTCTCCGGCAGCCCTGACCAGGTCACGGCGAAGATCACCAGCCCGATGAGGGCGAGCAAACCGAAGATCGCGCGCCAGTGCACCAGCAGCAAATAGCCCCCGGCGATCGGCGCGAGGAGCGGCGCCACCGCCATGACGAGCGTCATGTAAGAGAGGATCTGCACGCCGCGGCGGCGCTCATAGAGGTCGCGGACGATGGCGCGGGCGAGGACCGGCCCGGCACAGGCGCCTATTCCTTGCACGAAACGCCAAAGCACCAGCTGGGTGATACTGGCGCTCAGCGCGCAGCCGGTCCCGCCGGCGGCGAACAGCGCGAGGCCAACGAGGAGCGGCGGCCGGCGGCCAAAACGGTCGGCGATGGGACCATAAGCCAACTGGCTGGCCGAATAGCCGGCGAGAAACATGCTGAGGCTCAGCGCGGCCTGGTCGGCGCTCACCGCGAACACCGCCGCCAGGGTCGGCAGAGCAGCCAGGCTCATATCGATCGACAGCGCGGTCAGCCCGGTAAGAGCGCCGAGCAGGACGACGAGAGTGCGCGAATGAGGCTGCAACATGGCGCCGGATGGTGCCGGAACGCGGGCCGGGATCAGGCCGGCGGCGCGATGCGTCGCCGGCCGATCGGCAGCAAAAATCCGTTGACCATCGCGACCTCCTCGCCGGCATCAGGCGGTCGGGTTCCGCCGCCATGCCGGGCTCGGCCACCGCCCGTGCACGGCACAATGACGGCGCGTTTGCATCCGCGGCCGCGACGGTCTAATCAAGCCGAATGCCGCCGAAACGCAACCCGCTCAATCTCAACCCGCTGCAGCTGAAGACCCTGACCCTGTTGCAGGAGCTGGCGCGGATCGCCGGGAAACCCGCCGCGGAGGACGAGGCGGGCGGGCTCGCGATCACCGAACTGCCCAATCCGCACGGCGATCATTTTCATCTGGGCGAGGCGGTGGTTGCCGCGCGCGACGCGACCGGTCTGCGCAACCCGGCGGTGTGGACCGTGCTCGAGCGCAAGGGCCTCATCCGCCCCAAGCTGCCCGAGGCGGTGATCCTGACCGCGCTCGGCCAGGAATACGACACCGGGCTGCGCGACCAGATCCTGCATCGCGCCGCGCACTAATAGGTTCGCCACTACCGGACGACCCGCTACCAGACGAAGCGGGCGGCAACGCCGATCGGGCGCAAATTATGTTCCGCGATCGCGGCGGCGATGCGGTCCGGGTCGAGCGCCCCC
>DATCQF010000538.1:0-15804 GCA_036569735.1 Allostellaceae bacterium
GGCATGAGCAGCGGCGATAACCCCTCTCCCGCATTGTGGGAAAGGGTGCCCGAGGGCGAAGCCCGGCGGCGGGTGAGGGTCGTCGCGCAGAAATACCCTCACCCTCCCACGCCTACGGCGTGGGCCCCTCCCTCTCCTGCATTGCGGGAGAGGGGCTTGTCCGGCAGCACGTAGCGATGTGTGGCATTGCCGGTTTCGTGTTGCCGCAGGCGGCGCTGGCGCACGGCGAAATCGAGGCGCGGCTATGGGCGATGATCGGCACACTGCGCCATCGCGGCCCCGACGACGAGGGGGTGTGGACCGACGGCCTGGGCGCCTTGGCCCATGCCAGGCTGTCGATCATCGATCTGTCGGCCGCCGGTCATCAGCCGATCGCCGGCGCGGGCGGCGAAGTGTGGCTGAGCTACAATGGCGAAATCTACAATTTTCTCGAGCTGCGCGGCGAGCTTGCCGCGCTCGGCTACGTCTTTCGCAGCCGGACCGACAGCGAGGTCATCGCCAATGGCTGGCATGCCTGGGGGCCGCGCCTCTTTGGCCGGCTACGCGGGATGTTCGCGCTCGCGTTGTGGGACCGCCGCTCGCGCCGCCTCATTCTCGCGCGCGACCGGATCGGCAAGAAGCCGCTCTATTACGCGCCGCCGGGAAACGCCAACCGGCAGGCCTTTCTGTTCGGCTCGGAGATCAAGGCGCTGCTCGCCTGGCCGGGCATGGCGCGCATCCCCAACCTCGCGGCGATCGACCATTACCTGACGCTGCAATACGTGCCGGCGCCCGACACCGCGTTTGCCGGCGTGCACCGGTTGCCGCCTGCGCATTACCTGGTGGTCGGCGCCGATGCCGAAGGAAGCTGGCTTGAGCCCGAGCTGGTGCGCTATTGGGAGCTGCCCGAGCCGCAAGCCACGCACGCGGCGCAGAACCCCATCGAACTGCAGCGCGAGCTGGTCGCCCATCTCGAAGAGGCGGTGCGGCTGCGCATGATCGCGGACGTGCCGCTCGGCGCGTTTCTCTCGGGCGGCGTTGATTCGAGCGCGGTCGTGGCGATGATGGCGCGGGCCGGCGCCGGCCGGGTCAAGACCTTCTCGATCGGCTTTCCGGCCAAGGAATACGACGAGACCCGCTATGCCCGCATGGTCGCCGAGCGCTATGGCACCGAGCACGAGGAATTCATCGTCGAGCCCGATGCGGCCGCGATATTGCCGAAGCTCGTGTGGCATTACGGCGAGCCCTTTGCCGACCCGTCGGCGATCCCGACCTATTATGTGTCGCAGATGGCGCGCCGCCACGTCACCGTCGCGCTCAACGGCGATGGCGGCGACGAGGCGTTTCTCGGCTATGCCCGCTACCGGGCGATGCATCACCTCGACCGGATCGACCGGCTGCCCGGCGGTCTCGGCCGGGGGCGCAGCGCCGTGGCGCGGCTGCTGGGGATGGCGCCGGCGAGTATCGGGCGCAAGCTGCGTCTCCCCCAGATCCGCGACATGCTCGACGCCCCGATGGGTGAGCCCGCGCGCCGCTATGCCGGGGCGATCGCGTTCTTCGGCGATTGCGACAAGATGGCGGGCTATGGCGAGGCGATGCAGGGGCAGCTGGCGCATTCGGCGCTCGATCTGCTGGCACCCTATTTCGCGCGCGCCGAAAACCTTGTCGCCGGCGCCAATCGGGCCGATTTTCACACCTATCTGCCCGACGATCTGATGGTGAAGGTCGATGTCGCCAGCATGGCGCACGGTCTGGAGACGCGCTCGCCGCTGCTCGACCATGTCCTCCTCGAATGGGCCGCGCGCATCCCCTCTGAAACCAGGATGGCGGGAGGGCGGACCAAGGCCCTCTTCAAGGCGGCGATGGCGCCCTACCTGCCGCGCGCGATCCTGCACCGCCGGAAGATGGGGTTCGGCTGCCCGATCGACCAATGGCTGCGGCGCGAGCTGAAGGAACTCGCCTATGACACGCTCTTGGCGCCGGCCGCGCGCGAACGCGGGCTTATGCGGCCGGAGTACGTGCACAAGCTGCTCGACGAGCACTGCGCCTATCGGGCCAATCACCACACCCGCCTGTGGGCCCTTCTGATGCTCGAACTGTGGTTCCGCACGTGGATCGACGGCGCCGCGGCAACCGACGCATACCGCCCTGTGGCATAGTACAATTGCACGGCCGGCGGACATTTGCCCTCTCTGCCCTCAAGGGGGGAGAGGGAGGGGACCCATCGCGCAGCGGTGGGGAGGGTGAGGTGGGTATCGGCAGGCGCTCTGGAATCCCCCACCTCACCCCAACCCTCTCCGCCCCTGAGGGCGGAGAGGGAGATATCTCGCAGGTGCTGCGGCGGCGGGCGCTGATCATCCTCAACCCGGCGGCGGGCGGGTCCGGGTCGTCGCGGCGTCTGCTCGACCGGGTGGTCGCGGCGCTGGAAGGGCGCGGCTGCGCGGTCGTCGTGCGCCGCACCGGGCCGGCCGGCGGCGATGCCGAGCGCCTGGCGCGAGAGGCCGGGCCGGAATTCGACATCATCGTCGCGGCCGGCGGCGACGGCACCATCAACGCGATCGTCAACGGCATGGCGGTGAACAGCGCGGCGGCGGCGCGACCGCTCGCTCTCCTGCCGCTTGGCACCGCCAATGTGCTGGCACGCGAGATCGGGTTGCCGCGCCGACCCGAACTTCTGGCCGAGCTGATCGCCGCCGGCCCGGCCCGGCCGATCTGGCCCGGCCGCGTCGGCGACCGGCTGTTCCTGGTGATGGCGAGCACCGGGTTCGATGCCGAGACCGTCGCCGCGGTAAATCCACGGCTCAAGCGATATGTCGGGCGGCTCGCCTTTGCTTGGGCGATCGTGGTGTGCCTGTGGCGCTACCGCGCTTCGGAGCTCCGCGTCCGCGTCGATGGCGCCGACTATCGCGCCGCCACGCTGGTTGCCGCGAAAGGCCGATTTTATGCCGGTTCCCATGTGATTGCCGCGCGGGCGAGCCTCGCCGAGCCGATGCTCGATCTCGTGCTGTTTCAGCGCTCGGGGCGGCTTATGGTGCTCAGCTACCTCGCCGCGCTGTTGCTCGGCCGGGTGCCGCGGCGCCGCGACGTCACCTTTCTGCGTTCGCGCAGTGCGCTGGTGTCCGGTGCCGATGCGCTCCCGGTTCAGGCCGACGGCGAGATTGTCGCGCGCCTGCCGGTTTGTATCGCGATCGCCGAGCAGCCCGTGCAATTGGTTCGGCCGTGAGGCTCGCTCGGTCTGATATGTTGAATTTTTGCAACACCGTGCGGTTGCGCTCCGTGGCGCCCCGCTTCGACGCTTTGGTTCCGCGACGCGGCCTTATAGTTTGGTTGTGGGAGAATTTTCCGTGGGGTGGGGAATGGCCTTGAGCAAGGCGCGCAGTCGTGGACGGAAAAGGCGCCGCAGCGGTGGATGGCTGGTGCTGGTCGCCGCGGCCGCTCTCCTGACACCGGCCATGGCGCAGGCGCAGAACCTGACCTACAGCGAGGTGAAACTCGGGGTCCTGGCGCACGACGTGCATTTCCTCGGCGGCAAGGAAGGCGGCGTCGACCTCAATCCGGAGATCCTCTTTCAATCGCCGATCGGCGATGCGTGGGCGGCCGGCGTGCCCTGGTTCCTGCACTGGATGGTGCAGCCACGCCCGACAATCGGCGGCGAGTTCAACACGTCGGGCTTCACCAACCAGTATTATTTCGGCGCGACCTGGACCTGGCAGCTGGCGAGCAACGTCGTGATGCCAGGCGACGGGGTAACCTTCGGCTACTTTTTCGGGCCGAGCTTCAACGACGGCGACATCATCGGCAAAGCGCCCAACAAGAAGAGCCTGGGCGCCAACGTGCTGTTTCGCGAAGCCTTTGAGCTGGGCTACCGGATTACCCCGGTCTACACGGTTTCCGGATTTCTCGACCACGTATCGAACGGCGGGCTCGCCAAGCAGAACCAGAGCATCAACGATGTCGGCGTTCGCTTCGGCTTCCGATTCTGAACCCCGGAACTTGCACCCTATCCACTCCGTTTGCTGAAGACCAACAGCCGCCCGTTGCCTATAGCGTCCCGGGCGGCGCCAGCGAACGGAGAAGAATATGCTTTATTGGGCTGTGGTTTTTCTGGTGATCGCGCTGGTTGCCGGGGTCTTGGGGTTTGGCGGCGTGTCTGCGACGGCCGCGGGGATTGCCCAAATCCTGTTCTTTGTCTTCCTGATTATTTTCGTTGTCAGCCTGGTCATGGGTTTGGCGAGCCGCCGCGCGCCACCCCCGATCTGACCGGTGCGCGGTCGTTCCGGCCGGCGCCGCCGACAGCGTCGCCCCCCGGCATTGCGTCCGGGGGGTGTCCCGGCGGCGGCGCTTAATCTGTGGCCAGGACGCGGGCGAGCTGGCTCAGCGCCTCCTGGTGACGCTCGTTCGGGATCTGCGCGAAATTGCGGGCGAGTTCGAGGCACATCCGCTCGCGCGGGCTGACCGCACGCTCGCGCTGCCCGTCGAGCCCCTCAAAGAAATAGCCGACCGGCACGCTCAGAACCTGACCGATTTCATAGAGCCGGCCCGCTGAAACGCGATTGATCCCGCGCTCATACTTGTGGGCCTGCTGATAGGTGACGCCGATCAGGTCGGCGAGCTGTTGCTGGGTCAGGCCCAGCATGATCCGGCGCTCCCGAACCCGTGCGCCGACGTGGCGATCGATATCCTGGGTCCGCCCGGTCGAACGGCGCGACACCGCGGTGCGGTAGGTCGGGTTTTTATCCCCGCCGCTTTCCATCCGCGCCTTGCTGATAGGGTCCTGTTGGGTCATCTCGGTCCACTTCGATGAGGTTGGATCTTCCGGTTTTCCGCCCGGCATCCGGCATAAATGGTGAGCGGCAAGCGGAATATCAGCGAATTGCGATCACCTTATAGCGATTGGAAAGGGCTCTTGTGTCAAATTTTAGGCACGGTTTTGCAGCGCAGCGCCGCCTGGCTCCAACCGGGTCGTCGCGCTTGCATGGCGCCCCAGCGGCGTTCGCGTTTGACAGGCTCCCATCGCGGTGATACCGACGCTCGGTCTTGTAAAGGCAGATCTCGATGCCGCGGATCGTAATCGGCGACGGCGCGCTCTATTATGAGCGGCAAGGTATCGGGTTCCCCGTCCTCTTCGTGTCGGGGCTGTCCGGGTTCGCCTCGTTCTGGCACGATCAGGTCGCTGCTTTCGCCAAAAATTTCGACGTCATCACCCACGACCATCGCGGGATCGGCCAGAGCGACCTGACGCGCAGCGGGTTTACCGTCGACCGCATGGCGGCCGACGTCGTCGGGCTGATGGATGCGCTGGAGATCGAGCGGGCCCATATTGTCGGGCATTCGACCGGGGGGGCGATCGCACAAACTCTCGCGATCGAGCATCCCAAACGGCTCGCCAGCGTGGTTCTGTCGGCAACCTGGACAAAGCCTGACGCGTATTTTCGCCGGCTGTTTGCGTTGCGCAAGGATATCCTCCTGCGCCTCGGGCCCAGCGCCTATGTCCAGTCCAACACGCTGTTCCTCTACCCGAGCGTCTGGGTCGCGCGCAACAATGAGCGGCTGCGGCAGCAGGAGGCGCAAAACCTTGCCGGGTTTCCGCCGACCGAGATCGCCGCCAGCCGGATCGACGCGATCCTCGCCTTCGACCGCACCGAAAGCCTGTCGCGCATCAAGACGCCGACCCTGGTGGTTGGCGCCGAGGACGACATCGTGACCCCGGCCTATTTTTCCGAAGAACTGGCGCGTCTGATCCCCGGAGCCGAAATCAAGATCTTTCCGCGCGGCGGCCATGGCTTCACCCAGGTGCGGGCGCGCGAATTCAACCAGGCCGTCTTGCCGTTCCTCGCCTCCCATACCCCGGCATAAGCGGCTCCGCCGCTCCCCCCGACCGGCCATAAACCGGCACGCCGCGCGCCGGCTGGCGGCGACCGAACGGGCGGCCATCCGACCGGCGGAGAAATTGACGGCATTTAAGAGTTTTTCAACATCTCCGACCTAGAGTTCTCGTCGCTTCCTGCGGCGGCCCCCCGGCGAGTCGCGAGTTCGATCGAGGTTATAGGCCGATGGCCGTTAGCGACGACGAGGTGGCAGTCCGTTGCTCGGCGGCGCTTGAGGCGGCAGGCGATGTCGCCTATTCCTGGGAACTCGACGGGGATCGGGTTGAGTGGTCGGGGCGGCTGGCTGCCGCGGTGATCGATCTGGCGTCGGAGGTGGTGACCGGACGCAGCTTAGCCAATCGCGTCCATCCCGATGATCTGGTCCACCGCCAGCTGGCGCTCGCCGGGCATTTCGACGGCGAGGATCCGTTCGACTGCGAATACCGCCTGCGCGACGCCAAGGGCGGCTTCGTCTGGGTGCACGAGCGCGGCCGGGCGAGTCGTGATGATGCGGGTCGACCGCTGGTCATGCTCGGGATCATCCGCGCGGTCGGCGACCGCAAGGCGCAGCAGACGCGCCTCGAGAGGCTGGCGAATTACGACGAGCTGACCGGTCATTTCAACAAGACCCGGCTGCGCGAAGCGGTCGACCAGATCATCGCCGCCAATCAGCGCACCAACAGCCCGGCCGCGTTCCTGTCGGTCGGAATCGACAACATGACGATGATCAACGACATGTTCGGCTATGAGGCGGCCGATAGCGTGCTGATCGAAATCGGCCGGCGGCTCGACAGCTGCCTGCGCGTCAGCGATCTGATCGGTCGGCTCGGCGGCGACCGTTTCGGCATCGTCTTGTCGCATTGTCCGGACGAAAATATCGGAGCGGCCGCCGAGAAGATCCTATCCGCCGTCAGCGCGGGGCCGGTGCTGACCGCTCGAGGGCACATCTATGCCACGGCGTCGATCGGCAGCGCCTCGTTTCCCGATCAGGGTCTGACCTCCTACGACGCGATCACCCGGGCGGAGAGCGCGCTCGCCGAAGCCAAGCGCGCCGGGCGCGACTGCCACAGCCATTATCGCGTGACCGGTGAGCAGCGCGAGCGCCAGCGGCGCAGCCTGTCGATCAGCGACGAGGTGCAATCGGCGCTGCGCGAAGAGCGCATCCTGTTTGCCTTCCAGCCGGTGGTCGTGGCCGCAACCGAGGAAGTCGACCATTACGAGTGCCTCTTGCGGATGCGCACGCCGGACGGCCGGATCATTCCTGCCAGCGAATTCGTGCCGGAATTCGAGCAGCTTGGTTTTATCCGGCTGATCGACCGCTATGTCCTCGATATGGTGGTGGCGGAGCTGGACGCTCATCCCACCGTCAGGCTCGGCTTCAACATTTCGGGCCTCACCGCGGCCGACCGGCCGTGGCTGCGCGCGCTGGTCTCGAAGGTGCGCAACCGGCCCGACATCGCCTCGCGCCTCGTTGTCGAGATCACCGAAACCGCGGCGCTCTACGATATCGAGGAATCGGCCCGCTTCGTCAGCGCGCTGCGCCATGCCGGCTGCAGCGTCGCGCTCGACGATTTCGGCGCCGGCCATACTTCGCTGCGCCACCTGCAGAGCCTGGCCGTCGATACCGTCAAGATCGACGGCTCGTTCATCCACAATCTCGCGAGCAGCCCGGACAACCAGGTTTTTCTGCGCCATCTGCTTGGACTGGCGAAGGGGTTTGGCTTTGCCACCGTGGCCGAATGCGTCGCGACCGCGGAAGACGCGGCGATCCTGCGGCGCGAGGGTGTCGGCCTCTTGCAGGGCCACCATTTCGGCTGGCCGTCGCTCGAGCGCCCCTGGCTCGCCGGCGCACCACCCATCGCGCTCGAGCCGATCGACAGCCTCCCGCCCGCCGCCGCCAAGCGCGCCGCCAGCGGCGACTGACGCTGTTCAGCCTTCCTTGCGGTCGCGGCCGAGCGCTTCGAGTTGCTGGCGCAGCGCCTCGATCTGGGATTCGAGGCGGCGCAGGCGCGGGTCCTCCGCTTCGGCTGTCGCGTCCTTGGCGGGCGGCGTGTCGGAAGCGGGCGGACCCATGTCGCGCGCATAGGGCGACAGCATCTTCAATGCGCGCTGGAACAGCGCGATGTTCTGCTTGCCCATCTCCTCGAACTGGCCGAACGGAAAGATCCCGAAGGTGGCGCGCAGGCTGTTGCGCATCTGCTCCTGATTGCCCGAGAAGGCGGTCATCGCCTGCTCCAGATAGCCGGGCACCAGGAATTGCATGCTGTCGCCGTAAAACCCGATCAGCTGGCGCAGAAAGCTGATCGGCAGCAGGTTCTGCCCCTTCTGCTCCTGCTCGACGATGATCTGGGTCAAGACCGAGCGGGTGATGTCTTCGCCGGTCTTGGCGTCGTAGACGACGAAATCGCCGCCTTCCTTGATCATCGTGGCGAGATCGTCGAGCGTGACATAGCTGCTCGTCGCGGTGTTGTAGAGCCGGCGATTGGCGTATTTCTTGACGACAACCGGCTTCTTGTCGCCGCCCGGTTGCTCGGTGTTCGGATTGGCCATGCGCCCCTGATCCCGCCAAATCGAAGATGCTGCCATGCAACAATACAGCGATTCGTCCGATCCGCCTCATCAAACACGTGGAATCGTGACGTGCCGGGCTGCCCCGACAGGGGGTGCGTCCTATAGTGTCGCCGATGAGCGAGAAGATCAGCGAGCCGGGGAGCGGGCCGGGCAGCGCAGCAGACGATCTGGCGCGGCGCTTTTTCGCGCTGTGGGCGGAGTACCTGGCGGCGCTGGTGGCCGACCCGAAGATGACCGAACAATTGGGCCGCTGGCTTGCCGTCGCCGCCGGTGCCCTGCAAAACCCCGCGCCGGGTAATGCCCCGCCCGCATCGGCGCCTGATGCCGCGGCCGCTGCCGGCGCATCTGGCGAGCGCGATGGTGCTGTGGCTGAGCTCGCGCGCCGGGTTGACGAGCTTGCCCGGCGGGTTGCCGCGCTCGAACACCCAGGGGGACTCTCCGGGGAACGCGGCACTCGGCCGGCTGGCGGCGCTCGCCGCGGAAATCGGGCTTCTCGGTCCTGATGCGGTCGCGGCCGCGCTGGATCGCCAGCTGCGAGGCCGCGCCGAGGCATTTCTCGCCGGGATCGAGGCCTATCGCGGCCATCCCTTTCATCGCGGCGCAGCGCGGGTGCCGGTGCGGTGGCGACACGGTGCCGCGCGGCTGCTCGATTACGGCAAGGACAGCGGCGGACCAGCAGTCGTTATCGTGCCATCGCTGATCAACCGGCACTACATTGTCGATCTGCTGCGCGAGCGCAGCTTTGTGCGCCACCTCGCGCGCGAGGGCCTGCGGCCCCTGGTGCTCGACTGGGGCGAGCCCGGCCCCGCCGAGCGCGATTTCACCTTGAGCGATTACATTAGCGGACCGCTGACCGAAGCCGTTTCCGCCGCCGTCGCGCTGACCGGCGGGCCGGTCGCGGTGTGCGGCTACTGCATGGGCGGGTTGCTGGCCTTGGCGCTGGCGCTGCGCCGCCCGGCCGACACAAAATGCCTGGCGCTCCTCGCCACCCCATGGGATTTCCATGCCGAGCGGCGGGCGGAGGCCGAGCTCCTCGGATCGGTGATGGAATTTCTGCCGGTATTCTGCGGCGCCTCGGACCCGGTTCCGGTGTCGGTGATCCAGGGGCTTTTCATGGCGCTCGATCCGTTCCTGGCGGAGCGCAAATTCATCCGCTTTGCCGGGCTCGATCCGGAGGGCGAAGCGGCGCGCGGCTTCGTCGCGCTCGAGGATTGGATCAACGATGGGGTGCCGCTGGCGCGCCAGGTCGCGCTCGAATGCGCCCATTGCTGGTACCGCGACAACGATCCGGCGCAAGGCCGCTGGCAGGTCGCCGGCCGGCCGGTCCGCCCGCAAGAGGTCACCGCGCCCACCCTCGTCGTCTTGCCGAGCCGCGACCGCATCGTGCCGCCGCGCTCGGCCGAGCCGCTCGCCGCCGCGATCCCGCATGCCGCGGTGCTGCGCCCGCCATCAGGCCATATCGGGATGATGGCCTCGCCCGCCGCGCCCCGGGCGGTATGGCAGCCGATCAGCGAGTGGCTGCGCGCGCAATTCGCCTGACGCCAACCGCAGCTCGGCTGGACTTCATCCGAGCGCGGCTTTTAGATTTGCCGGCCCGGCCCACATAAAGAGACAACCGCGCCCCAACTACGCGAGGAGATCCGTTTATGACCGACATCGTCATCGCCAGCGCCGCCCGCGCCGCGGTCGGAGCCTTCAATGGCGGGCTCGCGGGCCTTGCGGCGCACCAGCTCGGCGAGGTTGCGATCGTCGAGGCCTTGCGCCGCGCCGAGGTCCAGCCCCGCGAGGTGTCGGAGGTCATCCTCGGCCAGATCCTCACCGCCGGCGAGGGCCAGAACCCGGCGCGCCAGGCGGCCGTCGCCGCCGGCATCCCCTTCGAGGCGACGGCCTACGGGGTCAACCAATTGTGCGGCTCGGGGCTGCGGACGGTTGCCTTGGGCTATCAGGCGATCCGCAACGGCGATTCTGAGATCGTTGTCGCCGGCGGCCAGGAGAGCATGAGCCAGGCGCCGCACTGCATCCATCTGCGCAACGGCATTAAGATGGGCGACGGCCAGCTCGTCGACACGATGATCCGCGATGGCCTCTGGGACGCCTTCAACGGCTACCACATGGGCAACACGGCCGAGAACGTCGCAACGCGCTGGCAGATCACCCGGGAAGAGCAGGATGAGTTCGCCGCCCGCTCGCAGGCCAGGGCCGAGGCGGCGCAGAAGGCCGGCCGCTTCAAGGACGAGATCGTCCCGGTCGTCGTCAAATCCCGGCGCGGCGACACCACCGTCGATACCGACGAGCACCCCAAGCACGGCACCACCGCCGAAATCCTGGCGAAACTGCGCCCGGCCTTCGACAAGAACGGCACGGTGACCGCGGGCAACGCCTCGGGCATCAATGACGGCGCCGCCGCGGTCGTGCTGATGACCGCCGAGGCGGCGCAGCGCCGCGGGCTGACGCCGCTCGCCCGCATCGTGTCGTGGGCGACCGCCGGGGTCGACCCGGCGATCATGGGTACCGGGCCCATCCCGGCGAGCCGCCTCGCCTTGAAGAAGGCCGGCTGGTCGGTCGGCGAGCTCGACCTCATCGAGGCCAACGAGGCCTTTGCCGCGCAGGCTTGCGCGGTCGGCAAGGATCTCGGGTTCGACCCCGAAAAGCTCAACGTCAATGGCGGGGCGATCGCGCTCGGCCACCCGATCGGCGCCTCGGGCGCCCGGGTGCTGGTCACCCTCCTCTACGAGATGCAGCGGCGCGACGCGAAGAAGGGGCTGGCCACGCTGTGCATCGGCGGCGGCATGGGAATTGCGATGTGCGTCGCCCGCGACTAGCGCGTCAGCGGCGTAGGATGGGTTGAGCCTCGCGAAACCCATCAAAGATAGATTCACAATGAGGCAGTGAGGCAATGAGAGTGCCGCGTCGCTGAAATCTCGGTACCTCACTGCCTCATTGTAGAATCTTAAATTGTGGCGGGTTTCGCTGCGCTTAACCCACCCCACGAAGACGGTTGCGGTTTGATAGGGAGGAACGCATGGCCAAAGGGGCTGTGGACCGCGTGGCGGTGGTCACCGGCGGGACGCGCGGCATCGGCCGGGCGATCGCCGTGGCGCTGAAGGGCGCCGGGTACAAGGTCGCGGCGAATTACGGCAACGACGACATGAACGCACGGCAATTCGCCGAGGAGACCGGCATCCCGGTCTTCAAGTTCAACGTCGGCGATTTCGCGTCCTGCGCCGAGGGGGTGAAGCTGATCGAGGCATCGCTCGGCCCCATCGAGGTGCTGGTCAACAATGCCGGCATCACCCGCGACGCGACGATGCACCGGATGAGCTTCGAGCAGTGGAACGCGGTCATCCAGACCAACCTCTCGTCATGCTTCAACATGTCGAGGGCGGTCATCGAGGGGATGCGCGAGCGCGGTTTCGGCCGCATCGTCAACATCGGCTCGATCAACGGCCAGGCCGGCCAGTATGGCCAGGTCAACTACGCGGCGGCGAAATCGGGCATCCACGGCTTTACCAAGGCGCTGGCGCAGGAGGGTGCGGCGCGCGGCATCACGGTCAATGCAGTCGCACCCGGATATGTCGATACCGAGATGGTGCGCGCGGTGCCCAAGGACGTCCTCGAAAAGATCGTCGCCCGCATCCCGGTCGGCCGCCTCGGCAAGGCCGAGGACATCGCCCGCACCGTCCTCTTCCTGGTCGCCGACGAAGCCGGCTTCATCACCGGTTCGACCCTCTCGGTCAACGGCGGCCAGCACATGTATTGAGCGGTGGACCAAGCGGCTGGGCATCAAGCGGCGGGGCGGGCGAGCACGATCTGCACGATTGGCCATTCGACGCGTTCGGTCGGCGAACTGATCGCGCTCTTGCGCGAGGCCGGTGTCGATTGCCTCGTTGACGTGCGCTCGGTGCCGCGCTCGCGCGCCAACCCGCAATTCAACGCTGATGCCTTGCCCGGTCCGCTCGCGGCAGCCGGCATCTTCTATCGTCATCTCGCCGCGCTTGGCGGCCTGCGCCATCACCCCAAGGGTGCGCCGCCCTCGCCGAACACGCTGTGGCGCAACGATTCGTTCCGCAACTATGCCGATTATGCGATGACCCCCGCGTTCCGTGCCGGGCTTGACGAATTGTGCGCCCTCGCTCGTGACCAGCGCTGCGCCATCATGTGCGCCGAGGCCGTGTGGTGGCGCTGCCACCGCCGGATCATCGCCGATTACCTCCTGGCGCGGGGCGTGGCCGTCGCGCACATCATGGGGACGGGCAGGCTCGACCCGGCTGATCCGACGCCGGGGGCGCGGAAATTGCCCGACGGCACGATCCTCTATGCCGACCCGGACCGGGCCGGCGCACCGCCCGCCGGCGACTGGTCAGACGCCTCTCTCTGATCCTGCGTAGAAAGACAAGAGGAGACCATGAACGGTCGATCGGGTTATCGCGTGCGGATCGAAGGGGTGAAGTACGGCGCCAGCTTTGGCTCGGCACTGGCGATCGCGATTTCCTATACGACCAATCAGTCGATCCTGTGGGCAATCATTCACGGGATCCTCGGTTGGTTGTACGTTATCTATTTCGCGCTCTTCCGAGCGTAACGGCCCGACCCCGATCGGCATCGGGCTACCGGCGGCCACTGACGCCGGGCGCTGATTTGAGTAGATTCCGAGCCTCCCCGGTCGACCCGACACCTGTCAGCTTGCGGTTCGCGGTGGCTCCGCTGCGCGGCGGTCCCAATCCGCGCCGGGATTTTTGCCGGCAAATAGGTAGTTTCCGAACCTCCCGCCAATGGCGGGCGAGCCTTACACTCGGCCGCGTCAGCCGGAACGATCTCCGTCACCCGAAGGCGGGGTCGATGATGTGTGATATAGTTACCTTATCCCGCCCTGTCCGTGAGCAAGGAATGGGCATGCGGAAAGCCAACATCCATGACGATTGAACTCCACGCACGCCCCACCGGGACGGCCCGGCCTCGGCCCGGCCGCAGCGCTTCACGACAGCGCTCCCGGTCCGACGACTTCCTGGTGGTTGGTATCGGCGCCTCGGCGGGAGGGCTGGAGGCCCTCTACAAGCTGTTCGACCGGCTCCCTCCCGACACCGGCATGGCCTTTGTCCTCATTCAGCATCTCGATCCGACGCACAGCAGCATGATGGTCGGCCTCTTGGCCGGCCATACCGCGATGCAGGTGCTGGAAGCGGCGGACGGCATGCCGGTCGAGCGCGATAACGTCTATGTCATCCCGCCGGGCGTCTATCTTTCGATCCGCGACGGCGCGCTGCGACTGACCAACCCGCGCGAGCGGCACGGCGCGCGCATGCCGATCGATTTCTTCCTGCGTTCGCTTGCCGAAGACTGCGGCGCACGAGCCGTCTGCGCGGTCCTCTCGGGCAGCGGCTCCGACGGCAGCATCGGGCTGACGGCGATCCGCGACAGAGGCGGGCTTATCATCGTGCAGGATCCGAAGGACGCCGGCCACGACGGCATGCCGCGCAGCGCCATCCTGACCGGCGCCGCGGATTTCGTGCTTCCGGTCTCCGAGATTCCGGCCGCCCTCGTCAAGCACAGCCGCCTCGCGCACCCCGAGCGCGCCAGACCGGCCCCGGCCGGCGGCGCCGGGCTGGGCGAGATCATCGAACTCCTGCGCTTGCATAGCGCGCACGATTTCGCGCTCTACAAGGAGGGCACGCTGCTGCGCCAGATCGAGCGGCGCATGGCGATGGCGTCGATCGGGGACATCGGTGTCTACCTGAGCACGATCCGCGACAATCCCGACGAGATCGATCGCCTCGCCAAGGACATGCTGATCAACGTCACGCAATTTTTCCGTGACGAAAAGACCTTCGAGATGTTGGCGCAGACGATCGTTCCCGAGCTGATAAGACGGCAGCCGTTGAACATGCCGATCCGCATCTGGGACGCCGGATGCAGCACGGGCGAGGAGACTTATTCGATCGCCATGCTGTTCCTCGAGGCGATTGCGTCCGCGAAGCGCAACGTCAAGCTGCAGGTCTTCGCCTCCGACGTCGACGACGATGCGCTGGCGGTCGCCCGCGATGGATTGTATCCGGAGTCGATCCGCAAGGACGTCTCGCCGGCGCGCCTCGAGCGCTTTTTCGTCAAGGAGGATCACAGCTACCGCGTGACGCGCGAACTGCGCGAAACGGTGGTGTTCACGGCGCAGGATCTATTGGCCGACGCGCCGTTTTCGCGCCTCGACTTCGTCTCCTGCCGCAACGTATTGATCTACCTGCGCCCCGAAGTACAGGAGAAGGTCCTCTCGCTGTTCCATTTCGCGCTGCGCGAGGATGGAATCCTGGTTCTCGGCGCCTCCGAAACGGTCGGCGAACTCAGCGACCGGTTCGAGCCGATTTCCAAGATACAGCGGATCTTCCGGCACCTCGGCCGCAGCCGTCCGGGCGAGGTCGTGTTCCCGATCACGCCCGGCGAAGGCGGACGGACGTCGTCCCCGCACCCACCCGCGCCGCTGCCTGAGGCCGCCGCGCCGCGCAGCAAGATTGGCGACCTCGCCCGCGAGGCTCTGCTCGATGCCTATGCGCCGGCCTCGGTCCTGATCAACGCCCGGCACGAGGGCCTCTACTATTTCGGGCCGATCGACCGCTATCTGAAGGTCGCCGCGGGCGAGGCCAGCCGGGATCTCTTCGGGATGGCGCGCGAGGGGCTGCGCACAAAGCTCCGGGCGGCGATCCGCCAAGCCGGCCGGGAGCAGGGGTGCGTCACGCTCGGCGGCGCGCAGGTGGACCGCAACGGCGACGCCGTCGGGGTGAGCGTCTCGGTCCAGCCGGTGCAGACCGAGGGCGAGGGATTTCTTCTCGTCAGCTTCGCCGACGAACCCGAGCGCAAGGAAAGCGGCAAGGCAGACGCCGCGGCCGTCGACCCTCCGCATGTCGCCGAACTCGAGCAGGAGCTCGACGCCACCCGCAAGGAGCTCGAGAGTGCGATCCACGACCTCGAGGCCACCAATGACGAGCTGAC
Source organism: Allostellaceae bacterium (assembly GCA_036569735.1). Taxonomy (GTDB): domain Bacteria; phylum Pseudomonadota; class Alphaproteobacteria; order ATCC43930; family CGMCC-115725; genus DATARH01. The sequence continues at coordinate 15,396 of DATCQF010000538.1, forward strand.
CTCAACCAACGAAGAGGCGATGTCGGTCAACGAGGAGCTGCAATCGACCAACGAAGAATTGGAAACGTCCAAGGAGGAGCTGCAATCGCTCAACGAGGAGCTCACCGCCCTCAACAGTCAGCTCAACGAAACCATCGACGTTCAGCGGGCCACCGCCAACGATCTGCGCAACACGATGAACAGTTCCGAGATCGCGATGCTGTTCCTCGACGGCAATCTCGAGATCCGCCTCTTCACGCCAGCCGCGAGGACGATGTTCAGCGTCATCGCCTCGGACATCGGCAGGCCGCTCGCCGATCTGGCCCGCCGCACCAACGACCCTCGCCTGCTGGTCGATGCCGCCGCGGTGCTTGCCGGCCACGTTCCGCCGAGCCGCGAGGTCGAGGCCGATAACGGAGCCTGGTACACC
>DATCQF010000539.1:0-1959 GCA_036569735.1 Allostellaceae bacterium
CTCCCTCCCCCGCATGCGGGGGAGGGTTGGGGTGGGGGCTCACTTCGGAGGGCCACTCCCTCACTCGCCATCGGCGGCGATGCGCCCGACAAACTCGCCGAAATCCTTGGCCTCGCGGAAATTGCGGTAGACCGAGGCGAAGCGGATGTAGGCAACCTGGTCGAGGCTCGCCAGCGCTTCCATCACCAATTCGCCGATCATGTCGCTGGGGATTTCGGTTTCGCCCGAGCTTTCGAGCTGGCGCACCAGGGAATTGATGATGCGCTCGACCCGCTCGGGCTCGGGCGGACGCTTGCGCAGCGCGACATAGATCGAGCGGGCCAGCTTGTCGCGGTCGAAGGGTTCGCGCTGGTTGTTCTTTTTCATGACGGTCAGCTCGCGCAGCTGGACCCGCTCAAAGGTCGTGAATCGCGCCGCGCAATTGGCGCAAAACCGCCGTCGCCGGATCGCGCCGCGATCGTCGGTCGGGCGCGAATCCTTGACCTGGGTGTCATCGGCACCGCAGAACGGACACCGCATGTTCTCCTCCGTCGCGTCATGCCCGCGAAGCGGGCCATCACATCAGGGCGGCCCCATACCGGGGTAGTTCGGGCCGGTATCGGGATAGATCGGGAAACGCGCGCACAGCGCGGCGACCGCCTGGCGCACCCGCGCCTCGACCGCCGCGTCGCCGCCGGGATCCTTCGACAGGCCACGCAGCACCTCGGCAATCCACTCCCCGACCTGGCGGAATTCGGCGACGCCAAAGCCGCGCGTCGTCGCGGCCGGCGACCCCAGGCGGACCCCCGAGGTGACGGTCGGCTTCTGCGGGTCGAACGGAATGCCGTTCTTGTTGCAGGTGATGCCGGCGCGTTCGAGCGCCTGCTCGGCATCGCGCCCGGTCAGCCCGAGCGGGCGCAGATCGACCAGGAGCAGATGCGTATCGGTGCCGCCCGACACGATCGCCAGCCCCGCGGCCGCGAGGGTCTGGGCGAGGGTCTGCGCGTTCTCGACGACGGCGCGCGCATAGGCCGCAAAGCTCGGCTGCAGCGCTTCCCCGAGCGCGACCGCCTTGGCGGCGATGACATGCATCAAGGGGCCGCCCTGCAGGCCGGGAAAAATCGCCGAGTCGATCCGCCGGGCGATCTCGGGATCGTTGGTGAGGATCATGCCGCCGCGCGGACCGCGCAGCGTCTTGTGCGTGGTCGTGGTGACGACATGGGCATGGGGTAAGGGGCTCGGATGCGCGCCGCCGGCGACGAGCCCGGCAAAATGCGCCATGTCGACCATCAGATAGGCGCCGACCCGGTCGGCGATGGCGCGGAATCGGGCAAAGTCGATGATCCGCGGATAGGCACTGCCGCCGGCGATGATGAGGCGCGGGCGATGCGTCTCGGCCTGGCGCTCGACTTCGTCGAAATCGATCCGCGCGTCCTCGGCGCGCACCCCATAGGTCGCGGCGCGGAACCATTTGCCCGAGATGTTGGGCGGCGCGCCGTGTGTCAGATGGCCGCCGGCCGCCAGCGACATGCCGAGAATGGCGTCGCCCGGCTTGAGCAGCGCGAGGTAGACCGCCTCGTTCGCCGGGGCCCCGGCGTGCGGCTGCACATTGGCAAAACCGCAGTCGAACAGCCGCTTGGCGCGGTCCACCGCGAGCCGCTCGGCGATATCGACAAAGCCGCAGCCGCCGTAATAGCGGCGCCCGGGATAGCCTTCGGCGTATTTGTTGGTCAGCACCGAACCTTGCGCTTCGAGGACCGCGCGCGAGACGATGTTCTCGCTGGCGATCAGCTCGATCTGGGTCTGCTGGCGCTCCAGTTCGCCGGCGATCGCGGCGGCCACTTCCGGGTCGGCGGCAAGGAGTGCATCCCCAAAAAAGCCGGCGTCGCGCGCGGCCGGCAACGGGTGAACGGAGGAGATCGCCAGGACAACACCTCTTGGGCCAGGGGGTTGGGCCAGTGGTCGGGCCAGGGGTGGCAC
>DATCQF010000540.1:0-4849 GCA_036569735.1 Allostellaceae bacterium
ACGCAGCGCGGTCTCGGCGTTCTGCCGTTCCTCGATTTCGATGCGGAGCTGCCGATTCGCGGTGGCCAGATCGCGGGTTCGTTCCTCGACCTGGGCCTGGATCCGATGGGCATAACCCGTGCCGAGCAGCAAGAGCGCGCCCAATAATCCGGTGCCGAGAACCCCGGCCGCCAGCAGCACCCAGCTTTGCCATCCGCGCTTCTGGGCCAAATACACCGGCGTCGGTTCGGTTTCCAAGACGTAATGCCGCAGACCGAAGTCGAATTCCTGCCGGTATCGGGGCGGATGCGTCGGATCGGAGAAACCATCGTGGACCGTCTGCTGTCGTGCGGCATCGATCAGCCGGAGATGGAGGGTCGCGTCCATGCCTGTCAGCAACGGGTCGATCAAAGCGCCAACGCGCAGAGCCACCAGCACGAGACCCGGGCCGTTCGCACCGCTGCGCACCGCCAGCAGCAGCAGGAGCCTGGCGTCATGGCCCGGCTCCATCGGTTGCGTGACGCTGAGCTTGCCGCTGGCCAGCGCTGCCTCGACCGCGTCATGCCGGTCGGGATCGGAAGCAAGATCGAGCCCGAGCGCTGCTTCGTTCCCGCTCGCCGGCTCGACATAGGTGACCGGATAGAATGCCTCGCTCGTGCCGGCAGGCCCGGGCCGGCCGATAGGGCCACCCTCGCGGATCTCGAACCCGGGAACCTCGGCCCGCTGCGCGATTTCGAAGGCCGAGCGGTCGTCGCCGCCGACCCGCGGTGCCCACTCGACCGCCTGCACCATCGCAAAGCGATGCAACACGCTCTGCGCCACCACCATGAAATCGGTTCGGGACATCGGCGTCGCCCGTTGGAACGAGCGCTCGAGCTGCTCGAGGACGACCTCCTGTTCTTCGAGCCGGGTGCGCAGCTTGTCCAGCACCTGCTGCGACACCAGGCGGAATTCCAGCATCTGCTCGTCGTTCTCCCAGGCGCTGCCGCGGATGAAGATCGCCACGAACAGGCCAAAGAACAGCAGCATCGGCAGCGCCACCGGGCGCAAGCGGGCACGCCACAACGCTCTGGGCTCGCCGAGGAAGACGAGCATCAACGGGAGCACGACCAGGACGCCAAGCGTGTCGCCGACCCACCATGACACCCAACTCGCAGCCAAATTGCCCGGGGTTACCACGCCGAGCACCGACAGGCCGCCGACCGACAAGGTGGCGCTGGTCAGGCAGCACAGCGGCGTCAGCAGCAAAAAGCGCGACAGCTGTCCGCCATTGTCGAGGGCAGGGGGTAGCCGATCGCGCGTTTGAGCGCCCAGCCGGTCAGCGCGGCCTGGGCGGTCGAGGCCGCCGCGATCAGCGAGCCGGCAACGAGCGCCATCGTCAGCTGCCCGGGGCCCGCGCGATAGCCGATCCAGAAGTTGAGGATCAGCGACCCGAGGAAAATCCACGGCAGGCTGGCCGCGCCGGCCGTCAGCATTGCCGCCGCGGCAATCCCGGCCGGTGGAAAGATCGCCGTCGCATAACCCGGCGGCACCGCCAGCAGGAGCCCGAGCCGCCCGGTCACGACATACGAGAGGGCAAGCGCCGGGTGGAGGAGCATCGAGCGGAAATTGCCGGCCCGGCCGGCGCCGGCGCCGGTTTCGGCTGCGAGACCGGCTTGGGCTGCGAGGGTCGGGTGATCCCGGGCTGGCATGAATGGTCACGGATCCAGCCGTTCCGTCGCGCACCGGGGTCGGCGCGGCTCAATCGGCGCGGCGGGAATGCTACGCGGATTCGCGCGCGATCACATAGATCGGATTACATCGTCCGGCGTTCAGAAAAACCGCCGCAGATTGGCGCGGATGCGCTCCAGCACGGGGGTTTGCGGCTGGGCAACGGCAAAGCCGTCGCCGGTGATCGTCTCGAACACGCTGACATAGATCCGCGCGGCCTCGGCGATGATGGCGCGCGGGATCGGCGGGATCGGGTCGCGGTAGGGGTCGCAGCGCGCCGCCACCCAGCGCCGCAGAAAATCCTTGTCGAAGCTGTTGGGCGGCTCGCCGGCAGCGAACCGGCCGGGGTAGCTCTCGGCGAACCAGTAGCGGCTGCTGTCCGGGGTATGAATCTCGTCGGCGAGGAGTATCCTGCCGTCGGACGCGAGCCCGAACTCGTATTTGGTGTCGACCAGGATGAGGCCGCGCCCGGCTGCGATCTCACGCCCCCGCGCGAACAGCGCCAGCGCCTTCTGCGACACCTCCTCCCATTGCGCCCGGGTCAGCACGCCGGAAACGAGGATCTCGGCGGCGGTGACCGGCTCGTCATGCTCGCCGTCGCGCGCCTTGGTGGTCGGGGTGAGGATGGTCTGCGGCAGCTTCTCGTTCTCGCGCAGCCCGTCGGGAAAGCGCAGCCCGTAGATTTCGCGGTGCCCGGCCTTGTACATCGACCACACCGAGGTCGCCGTCGTGCCGGCGAGATAATCGCGCACCACGATCTCGACTGGCAGGATGTCGAGGCGCTGGCACAGGAGGACATTCGGGTCGGGATAGCCGATGACGTGGTTCGGGCAGATGTCGGCGGTGTGGTCGAACCAGAACCGCGCGATCTGGGTCAGCACCTGCCCCTTGAACGGGATCGCCGCGATGTTGAGGTCAAAGGCGCTCAGCCGGTCGGTCGCGATAATGAGGCGCCGCCCGTCCGGCAGATCGTAATTGTCGCGCACCTTGCCGCGGTAGTGGTTGGGCAATTCGGGGATCGTCGCGTCCTCGAGGACGAGATCGAGATGGCGGGCGAGATAATCCGGATCGGCCATGGGCGGGGCTCGTCATGGAGAGGCAGGCAGAAGGTGATATGGGACGCGCGGCTGGAGGGCAAGATGGCGGGTGAGGATTCAAAGCGACGCAGCGCATCGGCTCGGGCACTCGCCAAACGGCTCGAACGGGTAAACCCTGAGCGTTGCGGCAGCCCGGCGAATCGCCTCCTGGCGATCGGCCAGGATTGCGCCGCGCGGTTGAAGGAGCCCTATCGCTCGATCGATCATGGCGAACTACTTTACAATGATGTCGGGTTGCCGCCGTGCTGATGTGCCATCGGCACTCAAGTATGCACGATTGGCTGCGAAGACCCCGGGGTCTCACTCACTCGTCTCACCCGCCGCGAGGCGCAGGCCGGACAGAAAAAGCTCACGGTCCTCCGGGTTGCGGTAAGGCAGGTGGCTCGGCATGACCTGAGAGGTAATGGCGCGCAGCCGGGCGACGATCGCGCGCGCGTCGTCGAGCCGCCCCATATGGGCATAGCAGGCGGCAAGACAGCGGTATGTGCCGGGATAGCCTGGATCGTCTTGAATGGACAGGAGCAGCCTCGACGCCGCTTGATCAAACCGGCGCGTGAAGAAATAGGCGCTGCCCATCGCGACTAGGTTCTGACCCATACGCTCGCGCGGGCTCAGCCGCAGCGAGGTATTGAGTTGCTCGATGGCGAGATCGTGTTGACCGGCAAAGGTCCTGAGTAGGCCGCTCACCCTCCAGCCGCGGGCAAAGCTCGGGTTGAGCGCGAGCGCACGGTCGACCAGCCCAATCATCGCACCGATATCCTCGCCGAAGCGAGCGAGCACGAGAGCCGCGCTGGCCAAGATGCCCGGGTCGTTCTCCGCCACCTGAACGGCCTGCCGAGCAAGGTCGATGCCTTTGCGGCGGTTTGTCTCCGGTGCTTCGGCCCAACCCTCATAGACGAGCCGCATGTGGCAGAGCGCCGCCTGGGCAAGTGCCGGCCCGTAATGCCCATCGATCGCGATCGCCTGCTCAAGTAGACCCAGAGCGTGGAGAACCCTCTCTTCGTAACTGGGGAGTACGCGGCAAGCCCGCGCAGATAGAGATCGTAGGCAGTGAGGTCGGTCGTCGGCCGCGCGGTGGAGCGGCGGATTTCGGCGGCCTGCAATGCCGGCTCGATGACGCCGGCGACGCTGGTCGCGATTTTGTCCTGAAGCTCGAACACATCTTCGATCAAACCGTCGAAACGGTCGGCCCACAGATGCGTGCCGGTTTCGGCATCGATCAGCTGCGCGGTGATGCGCACCCGGTTGCCGCCCTTGCGCACCGAGCCTTCGAGGACGTAACGCACGCCAAGTTCGCGCCCGACCTGCTTCACATCCGGGGATTGGCCCTTGTAAGAAAAGCTCGAATTGCGGGCGATGACGAACAGCCAGCGGATGCGCGACAGCGCTGTGATGATCTCCTCGACCATGCCGTCGGCGAAGTATTCCTGCTCGGGGTCGCCGGACATGTTCTGGAACGGCAGGACCGCGATCGACGGCTTGTCGGGAGCGGCAAGGCGGCGGGTTCGGGCATCTTCTTCGTCTCCTCCGCCAGCACGCGGAAGACATGCACGGGTTGGGCGATGTTCTTCAATACCTGATCGCCGAGGTCTTCGACCGGGAAATCGAGTTTTCCCCGCGTCTGGGTCAATACCGTGCGCGATATACAGATGCCACCGGGCTCCGCCATCGCCTCGAGCCGCGCCGCGATGTTGACCCCGTCGCCAAAGATGTCGTCGCCATCGATGATCACATCGCCGAGATTGACCCCGATGCGCCACTCGATGCGGGCATCCGCCGGCTCGGCCCGTTCCGCCATCGCCGCCTGCCACTGGATCGCGCAGCGCATCGCGTCGACGACGCTGGCGAATTCGACCAGCAATCCATCCCCGGTGGTCTTGACGATGCGGCCGTTATGCCCGGCGATCGCCGGATCGATCAGCCCGGCGCGCACCGCCTTGAGGCGCGCGAGCGTCCCCTCCTCATCCGCCCCCATCAGCCGCGAATAGCCGGCGACATCGGCGGCCAGGATCGCAGCGAGGCGGCGGCTAGAGTTCATTCCGCTTCACCCATCGCCAAGCGCA
>DATCQF010000541.1:0-1946 GCA_036569735.1 Allostellaceae bacterium
GCTTCAGGGGGGAGAGGGAGGGGCCCAGCGCGCAGCGATGGGAGGGTGAGGTGGGCATCGGGCATCGCTCTGGAATCCCCCACCTCACCCCGGCCCTCTCCGCCCCCGGGGGCGGAGAGGGAGCGAAGCTTTCCCCACAAAGCGACCGCCGCGCGCTACGGCTCGGGTTGCGCCAGATCAAGGGCCTGGCCGAGGCCGATGCCGAGCGTCTCGTCGCGGCCCGCGGTTCCGGTTACGTCGATGCACGCGATTTGTGGCGCCGCAGCGGGCTCGGCCGCACCGCATTGGAACGCCTCGCCGCGGCCGATGCGCTGCGCTCGCTGGATCAATCCCTTGGGGGCCTCGACCGCCGCCGCGGGCTGTGGGCGCTGAAGGCGCTCGGCGATGCGCCGCTGCCGCTGTTCGCCGCGGCGGAAACAACATTGCCGGCCCCTCACCCTCCCACGCCTGCGGCGCGGGTCCCTCCCTCTCCCCGCAAGCGGGGCGAGGGGCTGAAACCTCACGAACGGCTCCCTCTCCCCGCCTGCGGGGAGAGGGTTGGGGTGAGGGGCTGGCACAAACCTTTGCCATCCCTTCAGGCGACCCCAAGCGAAACCCGCGCGGCGGCGCTGTTGCCGGCGATGCCGTTGGGCGAGCATGTCGTCGAGGATTACGCGACGACGGGCCTCACGATAAAGCGCCACCCGCTCGCCTTTCTGCGGGCCGAACTAGCGCAGGAAGGCCTCGTCACCGCCGCCGATCTCGCCACCTTGCCGGTCGGGCGGCGTCTTGCGGTCGCCGGGCTCGTCTTGATCCGGCAGCGCCCGGGCAGCGCCAACGGCGTCGTCTTCGTCACCCTCGAGGACGAGACCGGGATCGCCAATTTGATCGTCTGGCCCACCATCCTCGAACGCTTCCGCCGCGCCGCGCTCGGCGCCACCCTCCTCTATTGCCGCGGCCGGTTGCAGCGCGAGGAGAGCGTCATCCACCTCGTCGCCGAGGATTTGCGCGACTGGACAGCGCGGCTCAACACGTTACGCGAGAGGACTGGCGACGACCCGCCGCCGGGCAAGCCGCCCATTGCGCTGCGCGAGAGGCTGCCCGGCTACGATTCGCATGACCTCATGATCCCGAGCCGCGATTTTCGATAGCTTGCAACCGCCGCTCTTCCCGCCAAGCTTTAAGCGCGAAGGAGCCGGGCATGGATCTCGTTTTCTCTACCCCGCCGCCACCCGAATCGCCCCTCAGGGCGGCGATCCGCGACGCGCACCGCCTAGATGAAACCGCGGCCGATGCGCAAATCCTCGCCGACGCCGCGATCCCGGCCGACTCGCAGGGGCGGATCGCCGCCACCGCGCGCCGCCTGGTCGCTGCGGTGCGCCGCGAGCGCCACGGCCGGGGCGGGCTCGACGCCTTCCTGCAGGAATACGCGCTGTCCTCGCCCGAGGGCGTCGCGCTGATGTGCCTCGCCGAGGCGCTGCTGCGCATCCCGGACGCCGACACCGTCGACCGGCTGATCCGCGACAAGATCGGATCGGCCGATTGGCAGCGCCATCTCGGCCATTCCGCCTCGATCTTCGTCAACGCCTCGACCTGGGCCTTGATGCTGACCGGACGCCTGTTGCACCCCGACAGCGTTCGGCCCGGGGGCGGCGATCTCGCCGGTGTCCTGCACCGCTTTGCCGCTCGCGCCGGCGAGCCGGTGTGGCGCCCGGCGGTGACCGCCGCGATGCGCATCCTCGCCGGCCAGTTCATTATGGGGCGCACCATCGAGGATGCGCTGGCGCGGGCGCAGGGTGCCGAGCGGCACGGATATCGGCACTCTTACGACATGCTCGGCGAGGCGGCGCGCACGATGCCAGACGCCGGACGCTACCGTGTGGCGTACCAGCGCGCGATCGCCGCGATCGGCGCGGCAGCCTCAGGCCGGGCCATCGAGGAGGCGCCCGGGATCTCGGTCAAACTGT
>DATCQF010000542.1:0-11944 GCA_036569735.1 Allostellaceae bacterium
TACCTTCCTCGTCCCTCCCCATCAGGCGCGAATAGCCGGCCACATCGGCGGCGAGGATCGCGGCAAGTCGGCGGGTCGCGGCCATCGCTCAGGCAGCCCCCTCAGCCGGGAAAATCCGGTGCTTCCCTTATACCGCCAATCCCGCACCACGCGACAGGCCAGTAACCCGCCGCTCACCCTTCCGGCATCCCGGCTTTGCGCAGCCCGACGAAATAGCTCGCCTCGGCCAGTGCACGGACCTTGGGATTGGCGTACCACGGATCATCCTTGAGCCCGGCCATGTTGCGGCGAAAGCCGTGCTTCCAGGCCTCATCGAGCTCGCTGCGCGCCCGCTCGCTGTCGCCGTTGAGGGCATAGGCCGCCGCCAGCCAGGCGTTGACATAGACCGGCTCGCGGCTTTGCTGCGAATAGCCGCCGCGCGCTTTCTCGAGCCAGAGGATGGCCTCCTGCGTGCGCCCTTCGAGCAGGTGCACCATGCCGATCCTGCCGTACCACGCGGCGATCGTCCGATCCTGCGGGCTGAGGCGGATCGCGTGCTGTTCGAGCGCCATCGTCTGGTCGACCTCCCCGGCGAGGAATTTGCACCAGCCCAGCCACCCGTAGGACGGGGCGGAATTGCGATCGAGCGCGATCGCCGCCTCGTATTCGGGAATGGCGTCGTCGCAACGCCCCTGCGCCCGTAAGAGCTGCCCCTTGACGTAATGCGGCAAGGCGCTGGCCGGCGCCGCGGCGACCGCCCGCTCCAGGAGCCCCTCGGCGCGCTGCAGATCGGTCGCGGGCGCGGTGCTGAACTCGTCGAGAACGCGGCTGATCAGGGCGCTGGCGAGCCCGACCTGCGCCCGCACCGCCGTAGAGTCCAGCACCAGGGCCATCTCGAAGAAACCGATCGCCTCGTCGGAGCTCGCGTGTCCGACCGGCTTGGCCAGCGCCGCCCGTCCGCGCAGGATATAATCCTGTGCGTCCGGATGGGCGGTCATGCGGCCGGCTTCGGCGGCGACCATGCGCGCGCGGACCGCACGCGAAATCCGGCCGGTGATCTCGCTCTCCAGGGCGAGCAGTTCCTGCGCGTCGCGGTCGAACCGGTCGGCCCACAAATGCGCACCGGTTTCGGCGTCGACCAGTTGCACGTTGATGCGCACCTGGTTGCCCAGCCGGCGTACGCTGCCCTCAAGGACGTAGCGCACGCCGAGCTGGCGGCCGACCTGCTTCGCTTCGACCGGTTTACCTTTGTAGGTGAAGGCGGTATTGCGGGCGATCACGAAGCTGTCCTCGATCCGCGACAGATCGGTGGTCAGGTCCTCGGTGATGCCGTCAGCGAGATATTCCTGGGCCGGATCGTCGCTCAGATTGGCAAAAGGCAAGACCGCGATCGACAGGCGCGGCGCGGCGGCGGGCGGCGCGTTGGCAATGGCGGAGGGATCGGCGGGCGGCGCGGGACCCGCGCCCGGCCACAGCAACCACCCCGTGACGCCAACGATCAGCACCGCCGACGCGGCGGCAACGGCGATCGTCGGCCAGCGGCGCAGCCAGGGATTGCGGGTTGGCGCGACCGGGAGACTCGGCGGCGGCAGTTGGGCGATTGCGGTGGGCCCGAGCGCATAAGCCCGTACCGGGCGGGCGATGTTGTGGACGCTCTGCTCGCCCATGTCGTCGAGCTTGAACGGCAAGCGGTCGCGGATCTGGTCGTGGACGGTGCGCGAGATGCAAATCCCGCCGGGTTCGGCGAGGCCCTCGAGCCGCGCCGCGATATTGACGCCCTCGCCCAGAATGTCGCCGTCCGCCTCGGCAATCACGTCGCCGAGATTGATGCCGATGCGAAACCGGATGCGCCGATCGGGCTCGAAATCGGTGTCGCGGTCGAGCATGCCGCGCTGCACTTCGGCGGCACAGCGCAGCGCATCGACGACGCTGGCGAATTCCACCAACAGCCCATCGCCGGTAGTCTTGACGATACGGCCCTGATGCTCACGGATTTTCGGGTCGATCAACTCGCGGCGATGCGCCTTGAGGCGATCGAGCGTGCCTTCCTCGTCCACCCCGATGAGGCGCGAATAGCCCGCCACATCGGCGGCAAGGATTGCAGCAAGGCGGCGGCTCGCGGCCATCGTCAGGATAGCCTGCCGTTGAGTCCTGGATAGGTGTCCATGCCGCTGCGGGTCTCAGGCGGCCCGTTGCGCCTTGATGCGATCGGCCTCCTCGGACGGTAAATCGCGATATGCGACCTTCAAATCATAATTTGCCTGCAGGTTCATCCAAAATTCCGGGCTATTTCCAAAATATAGTGAAAGGCGCAACGCAGTATCTGCGGTGATACGTCGGCGGTTGTTTATGATCTCCGTGATCCGATTCGGTGATACTCCGACCGCACGGGCTAACGCACCCTGCGACAAATTATATTCTGCTAGAAATTCTTCCTTAAGGACGTCACCGGGTGTGACAGGTCCAAATTCTCCGCGCTGCATCGGTTGATACCTCAGTGGTAGTCCGTCACCCGGACCTCCTGCGCATGCCCGTCGATCCATTTAAACGTGATGCGCCATTGGTCGTTGATACGGATCGAGTACAATTCATTCAAGGTTCCCTGAAGTTTTTCCAGACGGTTCGACGGCGGGACGAGAAAATCGTCGAGCCGGCTTGCCGCGTTCAGCATCTCAAGCTTGCGCTTGGCCGAACGCGCGATGCCCTGGAATTCGCGGACGAACCGGTCGCCGAATAACGCCTCGGTCGACTTATCGCCAAACGACTTGATCACCGGCGAGCATACCGCATCCCGGTATACCGGTGAAGTGCGAAAGATCGCGCCTCACATCGTCAGCGGCGCAGCACCATCAGTTTCTTGATTTCGGCGATGGCCTTGGCGGGGTTGAGGTTTTTCGGGCAGGTCTTGGTGCAGTTCATGATCGTGTGGCAGCGGTAGAGGCGGAACGGGTCTTCGAGCGCGTCGAGCCGCTCGCCGGTCTTCTCGTCGCGGCTGTCGGCGATCCAGCGATAGGCCTGGAGCAGCACCGCGGGCCCCAGATAACGCTCGCCGTTCCACCAGTAGGAGGGGCATGCCGTCGTGCAGCAGAAGCACAGGATGCATTCCCACAGCCCGTCGATCCGGGCGCGCTCTTCCTCCGATTGCAGGCGCTCCTGGTCGGGTGGAGCCGTGCTTTCGGTCTGCAGCCAGGGCTGGATCGAGCGGTACTGCGCATAGACGTGGGTCAGGTCGGGGACGAGGTCCTTGATCACCGGCATGTGCGGCAACGGATAGATCCGCACATCGCCCTTGATCTCGTCGATCGCCTTGATGCAGGCGAGCGTGTTGACGCCGTCGATGTTCATCGCGCAGGAGCCGCACACCCCCTCGCGGCACGAGCGGCGGAAGGTCAGCGTGGTGTCGACCTCGTTCTTGATCTTGATCAGCGCGTCCAACACCATCGGCCCGCAATCGGCAAGGTCGATCGGGTAGGTGTCGACCACCGGGTTGTTCCCGTCATCCGGGTTCCAGCGATAGACGTGGAAGCGGCGCAGGCGCTGCGAATTGGCCGGCGGCGCGTGGGTCGTGCCGGTGCCGATTTTCGAATTTGCGGGGAGGCTGAATTCGGCCATCTCAATAAGTCCGGACCTTGGGCGGGAACGCCTGGACCTCGTTGGACAGCGTGTAGAGGTGCACCGGGCGGTAGCCGAGCCGCACATTCCCGTCGCCGTCGAGCCAGGAGAGCGTGTGCTTCAGCCAGTTCTGGTCGTCGCGGTCGGGAAAATCGTCGCGCGCATGGGCGCCGCGGCTTTCCGTGCGGGCCTCGGCCGAATGCAGCGCGGTGACCGATTGCTCCAACAGGTTCTGCAATTCCAGCGCCTCGACGAGATCGCTGTTCCAGATCATCGAGCGGTCGGAAACGCTCAGGTCGGCATAGCTCTTCGCCACCTGGTCGATCTTGTCGACCCCTTCACGCAACACGTCGGCGGTGCGGAACACCGCGCAATGGTTCTGCATGGTTCGCTGCATCTCGACGCGGATCTCGGAGGTCTTGCGCGGCCCCTTGGCGTGGCGCGCCGCGTCGAGCCGGGCGATCGCGTTGTCGCCGGCGCCATCGGGCAGCGGCGCATGGGCCGTGCCGGGGCGGACCAGCTCGGCCGCGCGTTGCGCCGCCGCACGCCCGAACACCACGATATCCAACAGCGAATTACATCCGAGCCGGTTGGCGCCATGCACCGAGACGCTGGCGCCCTCGCCGATCGCCATCAGGCCGGGCGCGACCGCGTCCGGGTTGCTCTCGGTCGGGCGCAGTACTTCGCCGCGGTAATTGGTCGGAATCCCGCCCATGTTGTAGTGCACGGTCGGCGCCACCGGGATCGGCTCGCGGCTGATGTCGACGCCGGCAAAGATTTTCGCGAGATCGGCAATCCCCGGCAGGCGCAAATGCAGCATGCCCGGGTCGAGATGCTCCAAATGGAGGTGGATGTAGTCCTTGGCCGGCCCGCAGCCGCGCCCCTCGAGCATCTCGATCGTCATCGCCCGGCTGACCACATCGCGCGACGCCAGATCCTTGGCGTGCGGGGCATAGCGCTCCATGAAGCGCTCGCCCTCGCTGTTGGTCAGATAGCCGCCCTCACCGCGCGCGCCCTCGGTTATGAGGCACCCGGCGCGATAGATCCCGGTCGGGTGGAACTGGATGAACTCCATGTCCTGCAGCGGCAATCCCGCGCGCAGTACCATCGCATTGCCATCGCCGGTGCAGGTATGCGCCGAGGTGCAGGTGAAATAGGTCCGCCCGTAGCCCCCGGTGGCGAGGATCACCATGTGGGCGCGGAAGCGGTGGATCGACCCGTCCGCCAGGTTCCACGCCATGACGCCGCGGCACACGCCCTCCTCGTCCATTATCAGGTCGAGGGCGAAATACTCGACAAAGAACTCGGCGTTGTGGCGCAGCGACTGCTGGTAGAGCGTATGGATGATCGCGTGGCCGGTTCGGTCGGCGGCGGCGCAGGCGCGGTTGGCCGGGGCGCCCTCGCCGTACTCCATCATGTGGCCGCCAAACGGGCGCTGGTAGATCTGCCCCGATTCGGTGCGCGAGAACGGCACGCCGAAATGTTCGAGTTCGATGACCGCCGGGATCGCCTGGCGGCACATGTACTCGATCGCATCCTGGTCGCCCAGCCAGTCCGACCCCTTGACCGTGTCGTACATGTGCCAGCGCCAATCGTCATCGCCCATATTGGAAAGCGCGGCGCTGATCCCGCCCTGGGCCGACACGGTGTGGCTGCGGGTCGGGAACACCTTTGAAATGCAGGCGGTTTTCAGCCCTTCGAGGGTGGTGCCCAGAGTCGCCCGCAGGCCGGCGCCGCCGGCGCCGACGATGACGACATCGTATTCGTGATCGGTGATCGGATAGGCGGCAGGCATTGGTCGTATGTCCTTTTGCGCTGCGAGGGTCGCGCGCTCGCTAGGCGCCGAGCGAGAGTTTGAGGACGGCAAAGATGCCGCGCGCGGCGAAGACGATCGCGGCCAGCCGCATGACGATCAAGAGGCCGAACCGCAGGGTTTTGTTGTCGACATAATCCTCGATGACGACCTGCAGCCCGAGCGCGCCGTGATAGAAGGTTGCGATCAGCAGCAACACGAGGAGGATCGCCGGGCCCGGATGGCGGACCCAATCGACGACGAGGGCGCGGTCGGCGCCGACCAGCCCGATGATCGCGATGACGAACCACAGCGCCAGCGGCACCAGCGCCAGCGCGGAGACCCGCTGGGCCCACCAATGCTCGACCCCTTCCTTGGCCGAGCCGAGCCCGATCGCACGGCCCAAAGGCGAACGCATCGGCGAGCGCATCAGTGGCGGCGCCATCTCATCTGCTCCGCATCATCTGGTCCAATGGGAAATGCCGGCGATCCACGCAATGAGGGTCAGCGCCACCGTCCCGGCAACCACCGCCCAGCCGCTGGCATAGACGCTGCGCAATTCGAGGCCGCGCCCGGTATCCCATACGAGATGCCGCAGCCCGTTGCACAGATGGTAGAAGAGCGCGAGGCTCCAGCCGAACAGCAGCACGCGGCCCACCCACGAGCCGAGAAACCCCTGAACGCCGGCATAGGCTTCAGGCCCGTCCGACGCCGCGCCGAGCCACCACACCAGGAGGATCGCGCCCGCGGCGAGCGCCATGCCGCTCGCCCGGTGCAGGATCGACATTACCGAGGTCAGCTGCCAGCGATAGACCTGGAGATGCGGCGAGAGCGGCCGCGGGTCCGAATTCATACGGGAGGGTCCGGCAAAAGTGCAGCTTCTAAAGCGGCTTTTGACTTAGACCCCATGCCGCGGAGTGTCAACGCAACCCGCAGCGGCGGATTTTCCTGGCTGGTATGAAGCGGCGCGCCCCGATCGACCCGCCAGCCCCGCGCGCCCCGGTTGCCGCCCAGGATTCCCGCTTGCGCGGAAATGACGGGGATGAATTACTGCCGGCACCGCGAATTCCTGGCGATCCATGCAGCGTACCCTTTCGTGCCCGTTTTTTCGCAAGGCGTTCGGCTGGTGCGTGCCGATCGGCGGGCTCGGCGGCCTTATCGGGCTGGGCGGCGGTGAATTCCGTCTCCCGATACTGATGCATTCCCTGGGTTTCGACGCGCGCTCCGCGATCCCGCTCAATCTGACGGTGAGCCTCATCACATTGGCCGTCGCCTTGATCGCGCGGGGCTTTTTTGTGCCGCTCGTCGCGATTGTCCCACACCTGCCGGAAGTCCTCGGGCTGGCCGCGGGCGGCATGGTCAGCGCCTTCTGGGGTGCGGGCCTCGTAAAAAAATTGAGCGCACGGCGTCTCGTCCAGGTCATCGCGCTGCTGCTCGCCGCCATCGGCGCGCTGTTCCTGGTCGAAACCCTGACGACCTGGCACCCGGTCGCGCTGCTGCCCGCTGGCCCGCCGACCCGCGTGGCGGCCGGCCTCTTGATCGGCGTCGGGGTTGGACTGGTCAGCAGCATGCTTGGCGTCGCGGGTGGCGAGCTCTTGATCCCGAGCCTCATCTTCGTGTTTGGCGTCGAGATCAGGATTGCCGGATCGGCCAGCATCCTCATTTCGCTCGGCGTGGTGCTGGTGGGGCTGTGGCGTTACTGGCGCCTCGAGGCTTTCCCGCGCGGTCGCGGGGTGCAGCGGATCACCTTGGCGATGAGCATGGGGTCGGTGATCGGCGCCACCGCCGGGGGGCTGGCGATTGCCTATGCGCCGACCGGGTTGCTCAAGCTCCTGCTCGGGGCGGTGCTGATTGCCGCGGCCGGCAAAACCCTGACCAGCCAGCCATGACCGACGTGCTGTCGCGCCACGACACTACACGCCACGGAATGCGCGCCCTGGTGACCCGGCCGCGCAGCGAGGCGGCGGAATTGGCCGAGGCGCTCGCGGCGCGCGGCATCGCGGCGATCATCGAGCCATTGCTCGAGATTCATTACCGCGGCGCGCCAGCCCCCGATCTCGCCGGGGTACAGGCCATCCTGTGCACCAGCGCCAACGGGGTGCGCGCGCTGGCAAGGCTCTCGCAAGCCCGGCTGGCGAACGAGCGCGCCGTGCCGCTCTTCGCGGTCGGCGATTCGAGTGCGGCCCGGGCGCGCGCCGACGGTTTTGCCCGGGTCGAAAGCGCCGGCGGAGCGGTCGGCGATCTTGCCCGCCTGGTCCGCGAGCGGCTCGACCCCGGGGCGGGTCGGCTCCTCCATGTCGCGGGCAGCATCCTCGCCGGCGATCTTGCCGGCATGCTGCGCGCCGATGGGTTTGCCGTCGAGCGCGCGGTGCTCTACGAGGCGCGCCCGGCGGCGGGGCTCGGCGCCGACTGCGTACGGGCACTGGCCGCCGGCATCGTCGATTTCGCGCTGTTCTTCTCGCCGCGCACCGCCGCGATCTTTGCCCGGCTCGCCGATCGCGCCGGCGTAGCGGAGGCGATGAGCCTGGTCACCGCGGTTTCGCTCAGCGCGACTGCCGACGAGGGCCTTGGCGGGCTCGGCTTCCGCGAGCGGCACATCGCCCCGCGGCCGGACCAGCCCGGCCTCCTGGCGGCGCTCGACCGGGTGCTCCTCGAACGGCGCCGCGCATGAGCGAGCCCGAAGACCTGCTTGCTGCGGGCAGCGCGGCGGAGCCGCAAGCGCCCGCCGCGCCGCGCTATCGCCGGATCGCGATTGCTGTCGCCGGCGCTGTGCTGCTGGTCGGCGCGGTGGTCGCGAGCGCGCCGTTCTGGGCACCGCTGTTGCCGTGGGCCCCGGCCCCGGCGCACCCCGACGCAACGCCTGCGGGCCCCATCGCCGCCCCCGCGCCGCCGCAAGCCCAGGCGCCGCCGCAGAGTCCGCCGCCGCAAAGCCAGCCGGAAGCGGCGACGGCGGACACCGCGCTGCAGCAGCTCGACCGCCGGGTCGGCGCGCTCGAAGCCAGGCCCGCCGCGCCGGCCAGCGATATCGCCGATATCCGCCGGGAGGTCGCAAGGCTGACCGGCAGCGCCACCGACCTGGACGCGCGGGTCGCGGCGATCGACAAGGCCCGGTCCGCGCAATCCGCCGTGGATGCGACGGACATGGCGCTGGTCCTGGCGCTATTACAGATCCGCGGCGCGCTGGATGTGGGGCGGCCTTTCGCGGCGGAGTACGAGGCCCTGGCCGCGCTTGCCCGGACCCGTCCAGAGGTCGCGGCGGCGGCCGCGCCATTGGCCGAGCCGGCGAAAACCGGCATCGCGAGCCGCGCCGTCCTCGCCAACCGGCTGCGCGAACTGGCCGGCGCGATCGCCTCGGCGAAGGCGCCGGAAAACGCCCCGGCGGAGGCCCCGGCAAACCCGACCGGGGCCGCGCCCGATTGGGCCGACCGGGCGCTGATGCGGCTGCGCGGCCTGGTCACGATCCGGCGCATCGATGGCGCCGGCCAGGGCCAGCCCGACAGCGGCCCCGCCTCCGTGGTGAATGCCGCCGAGCTGGCGCTGGCCGGCGGCGACCTCGAGGGCGCGCTCGGCGCGCTCGACAGGCTGACCGGCGCGGCGGCCGAGACCGCCCGCCCCTGGCTGCGCATGGCAAAGGAACGCGCCCTGGTCGAGGCCGCGCTTGATCGGATCGAGGCGTTCCTGGTGGCGCGGCTCGGCGCTCCGGCAGGCGCCGCCCCGGCGGCCGGATCACCCCGCTGATGCGCGCGGTTTTGGCGCTGATCCTGGTCGCCGCGGCAGGCGCTGGCGCCGCCTTTTTCGCCGATCATCCCGGGCGCGTCCTGATCGTCTGGCAGGGCTGGCAGGTCGAGACCTCGGTCGGGGTGCTGGTCGGCGCCGTGGCGCTCGTCGTCCTTGTCGTGTCGGGGCTGGCTCTGGGGGCCGCGGCGCTGTACCGCTGGCCGCAAAATTTGCGGCGGCGCCGTGCGGCACGGCGGCGGCGCGCCGGCGAGGCGGCGCTGACCGGCGGCCTCGTCGCCCTGGCGGCAGGGCACCCGGCCGAGGCGCAGCGCGCCGCGCGCCGCGCCGAGACGCTGCTCGCCGAGGTGTCATTCGGGGGCGCGTCATTCGGGGGGGCGCCGTCTGGGGGTACGCCGATCCCGCTCTTGCTCGCCGCTACGGCAGCGCAGCACCAGGACGACCCGGTGGAGGCGCGGCGCGCCTACACGGCACTGCTCGATCGGCCGCAGACCGAATTCCTCGGTTTGCGCGGTCTGATCGGCCAGGCGCTGCGTGCGGGCGACGACAACACCGCGCTGCATCTCGCCGAGCGCGCCCGCCGGTTGCGCCCGGATGCGGTCTGGGTGGTCGACACGCTGATTGTCCTGGCGGCGCGGGCCGGGGATTGGGGTGCGGTGCGCGATACGCTGGCCGGCGCGGCGCGGCAGAAATTGTTGCCCGCCGCGCTCGCGCGCCATCACCGCGGCGTCGTGCTCCACGAGCTGAGCGGTGCTGCCGAGCGGCGCGGCGACAGGCGCCAGGCCGCGGGGTTGGCCGCCAAGGCGCAGGCGCTGGCGACCGACCTCGCCGCCCCGGCGTGCCATCACGCCCGGCTGCTGATCGAACTCGGGCGCAAGCGGGCCGCGGCAAAGACGATCGAGCGCGCCTGGCGCACCGCGCCGCACCCCGACCTCGCCCGGCTTTATCTCGACCTCCACCCCGAAGCCGGGGTCCTGGCCCGCGTCACCGCGATGCAGGCTCTCGCGGCGCACAACCCGGAGGCAGAGGAAAGCCGCCTCGCGGTTGCCGAGACGGCGCTGGCGGCGCAGCTCTGGGGCGAGGCGCGTCATCATCTCGGGCTCGCGCTCGCCGCGTCGCCCTCCGCCGGTTTATCCTCCGGGTCATCGCCCCTTGGATCGTCGCCCCTTGGGCCGTCGCGCCGGCTTTGCCTGCTGATGGCCCGGCTAGAGGAAAGTGAGCCCGGCAACGCGCCGGCGGCGCGCGACTGGCTCGACCGCGCGATCGGAGCCGCGCCCGACCCCACATATGTCTGCGCAAGGTGCGGCGGCGAGACCCTGGAATGGCTGGCGCTGTGCCCGGAATGCGGCGGGTTCGATACCTTCGTGTGGCGCAGCCCGCCATCGGGCTCGCGGCCGCTGATCGCCCAATCGGCGGATGCCGGCGCCGCGCTGATGCTGCCGGCGCCGAATGTCCCGGGAGATGTTCCGGGCGAGGGCAGCCTCGCGCGGTGGCTGCCCCGGTCTCTGCGTTAGTCCTGGCGAGCGGCTTGGCGCTGCCGCCGCAATGGGATAAGTAAGCCGGTGCGGGCTGGAACCGGTTTGCCCCGATAGCTCAGCGGTAGAGCAACCGCTTCGTAAGCGGTAGGTCGTCTGTTCGAATCAGACTCGGGGCACCGTATTTTCAATTACTTACGGGAGGAATACTTAGGGAAGGGGATCACGGGCTACCATCTGGGCTACCAGATACGCAAATCCCATCGAGAATGCGAGTTCGCTAACGGGAGCGGCGAGCTGGCTGACCAGTGCGATTGCCGCCTGTATCGTCCGCCGGTCGCCCGCGGAGATCAGACCCAACGGCGATCCCCGACCCAACCCTAAGCTTTCGGCGATCGCGGATCGTCCCGCCTGAGTAGACGTGCCGAGCCGGGGAGCTGGGGCGCGTCGAGCAGCGGCGCGACGAACGCGGCAAGATCACCACCGGGAAACATACGGCCGGTTATCCCGCCGGCAGCTGGGCGGCTGATGGGGGTATTCGCCCCCGGGACTGTGTGCCGGAGGGTCCGGCCGAAACGCGCGTGTACGGGCGTCCTTGACGGCCCGGGGTGGGCACCCGGGCAAGGTGCGGGCGACGGGCCGGTTTCCAGCGGGTTTTTCGGTTTGCAAGTGCCGCGAAAAGCCTTTGATTATCAATGGGGCGGTTATCCCGGTTTGCGAGCCGTAAGCGATGTTGTGCCGCCACCTTTAGGTTTGGCTGGCAAAGGGTGATTATCGGAGCGGCGGGAGGCTCCGACACATGTCGATTTCAGAGCATAAACCTATGCCGGAGCCGGTCCGGCGCATCGAAGTGTTTACGGGCGCGGGCCGTCGGCGCAGCTGGTCGCGCGAGGAGAAGGCGGCGATCATCGCCGAGAGCTACGACGCGGGCGAGACGGTTTGTGCCGTCGCGCGGCGTCACGGGCTGACGCCTCAGCAGCTGTTCGCCTGGCGCCGGCTGGCGCGGCGCTCCGGGTCGGTGTTGCCGGCGATGTTCGTGCCGGCGGTGCTGGAGAGGATCGAGCCGGAACGGCCGGCGGCGGCCATACTGGCGCGCCGGGCGTGTCGCCGATCCAAGGTCGATGGGCTCGAACTCGAGATCGCCGGTGTCGCGGTGCGGGTCGGGGCGGACGCGAAGCCGCGGGCCATCGAGGCGGTGATTCGCGCGCTGAAGGCGCACTCGTGATCGGACCGTCGGGCAACCTGCGGGTTATGGTGGCGACGCAGCCGGTCGACTTCCGCAAGGGAGCGGAGGGGCTGGCGGCGCTGGTGCGCGAGAGGATGCGCACCGATCCGTTCTCCGGTGTGGTTT
>DATCQF010000543.1:0-2910 GCA_036569735.1 Allostellaceae bacterium
GTGAAGTAGGTATAGGACTGGGAGAACCCCGCCTTGGCCAGGGCCCGCAACATCTTTGGCCGGGTGAACGCCTCCGCCAGGAAGACCGCCTCGGGACAGCGCGCCTTGACCTCGCGGATCAGCCATTCCCAGAACGGCACCGGCTTGGTATGTGGGTTGTCGACGCGGAAGATGCGCACCCCCTGGTCGACCCAGAACAGCACCGTGTCGCGCAGCTCGCTCCACAACCCCGCGCGGTCCGGGTTGTAGAAATCGACATTGACGATGTCCTCATAGGTTTTCGGCGGGTTCTCGGCGTACTTGATCGTGCCATCGGGCCGCCACTCGAACCAGCGCTTGTGCTCCCGCACCCAAGGGTGGTCGGGCGCGCATTGCACCGCGAAATCGAGCGCCACCTCGATGCCGAGCGCGGCAGCGGCGGCGACAAAGCGCCGGAAATCGTCGAGCGTGCCGAGCTCCGGATGGACCGCGCGATGACCGCCTGCGCTGCCGCCGCCCGCTTCGCCACCGCCCGCTTCGCCACCGCCCGCTTCGCCACCGCTCGCTTCGCCACCGCTCGCTTCGCCACCGATAGCATAGGGGCTGCCGGGGTCCCCCGGCGCCGCGACGACCGCGTTGTCGCGGCCCTTGCGGTTGGTCCGGCCGATCGGGTGGATCGGTACGAGGTAGACGACATCGAAGCCAAGCGCGGCAACCTCGCCGAGCCGCGCGATGCAATCGTCAAAACTGGCGCTGCGGCCCGGGACCCGCCCCTGGCTGCGCGGGAACATCTCGTACCACGCGGCAAACCGCGCCTCGGGGCGCTCGACGACCAGCTCGAGCGTGCGCCGATAAAGCACCCGGTCGCCGCGCTCATCCGCCCGCGCCATCGCCGCACGCAACCCGGGCGACAGCATCAACGCGCTGCGCCCGGCCGTATCGGCCGGCGCGAACGCATCCAGTATCTTGCGCAGCGGCGCCCTGTCCCCCGGCGCTGCGCGGGTCAGCGCCGCCGCGACCATATGCTCGCCCTCGATGAGTTCGACCGCGACATCCCGGCCGGCGCCGATTTTCTTCGTGAGATCGTCGCACAAGCTCGTGAACCGGTCGGTCCACGCCTCGATCGTGTAGCGCCAGGGTCCGATCCGGTCCGGGCGGAAGCGCGCGACCCAGCGGTCGTTCTCGAAAGGCGCGAACGGAGCTTCCCGCCACGCCGCGTCCGACACCTCGTTCCCCGCCTCGCCCGCCGCGTCGTCCACCGGGGCGTATTTGAGGACAGCCGCGATTCCATCGTGGCCGTCGCGGAACAGATCGGCCCACACCCTGACCTCCTCCCCGACGATCCGCTTCGCCGGATAGCGCCCGCCATCGATCTCGGGCCACACATCCTCGATGAGGATGCGCCCCTCGGGGCGCCACTCCGGGTGATGCCGGGGCTCGCGCTCGATCCTCGGATAGGGCGCGATATCGACATTGTGCCCCGGGCGCAGCGCCGCGCGCAGCACCCGCACCTCCAATGGCGCGACGGTGATCCGCGCCGGCGCCGGTCGGGTCGCTCCGCCGGGCAGCATCTCGCTGACGAGGGGCCGGTCGACCAGATCGGCGAGGCCCGCGGCCAGGGCGAGGTCTTCGACCACGACCTCGCGCGCCTCCCCCTCCTCGGTGTTGACCAGGGTTAGCGCCCGTTCCACGCCGTTCTCGGTCTGCCGCAGGAGAACGAGGAGCGAATCGTCCTGGCGGCTCAAGCGACGCTGCGGGCCCTCCTCGTTCAGCGCCGGGACCGCGCGTTTCATCAGGTTGATGCCGGTGATGAAGGAGCTCAAGTCAAAGCGCGCGGGCTCCGCTCCCACCCCGAGCGGCTGATCCAGCCCGGCGACGACATCGAAAGGCCGCGACCAGCCGTACTCGAAGCCCATCGGCATCATCACGCCGGTCGAAAAAATCGCGGCAAAGGCATAGGCCTGACGGTAACGCGCCTCGATCTGGCTCTCGGGGAACCCGGCGGCCAACAGTTCGGCGACCAGCCGTTCGGTGTCGTGGCTTTCGGGGAAGCCGATCGACGGCGCGATATGGCGATAGCGCTCGTATTGATCGAGCGGCCACGGGCTTTCGAAATCCCACCATTTGACGCTGTTGAACAGATAGTCGAACCCGGCATCGGCGAGGGCGAGGACCTCCTCGTCGGATGCGCCCAATGTCTCGGCACAGAACACGGTTCCGGGACCCTGCGACCGGGCCGCGTCGATCAGCCGGCGCCACGCCTCGGCCGGCACCTTGTAGGCCGCATCGCAGCGAAATCCGCCAAACCCGAGGCCGACGTAATGCCGCACCAGATCCGCGAAATAGGCGATGATCTCATCCCTCTGCGGCGCCCGGTAATCGAGTTCGGCCAGATCGCCCCACACCGTTTTGCGCGCCGGATCGGCCGGGTCGACGGCGGAGGGAGAGCGCATCTCGCCGCCCTCGCCGCGGGCGAACCATTGGGGCCGGTGCGCCGCCAGCTCGCTGTCCTTCGCGGTGTGGTTGACCACCAGATCCATGATCACGCGCAAGCCGTGGCCGGCCGCCGCCGCGGTGAAGGCGCGCAACAGCTCGTCGTCGCTGCGCCTCACGCCACCGGGGCCAACGCCCTCCGACGCCGCGCCGCGAAAACGCGGGTTGAGGCGGTAATAATCCTTGACGGCATAGAGGCTCCCGGAAAAGCCGGGATAGTGGAACGGGTTGATATATACCGCGTCGAACGCCATCGCCGCGATGCGCGGCAACTGCGCGGTCCAGCCGGCAACCGACCCCGCCAGTGTCGGAAACAAATTGTAGATGCGCAGGCCTTGCGTCAAAGGAGGGGCTTGCGTCAAAGGGGCCCTTTCTTCATCGGGGAGCCTTCCGTCATCGGCCCGGCTCCCTTATGTGGTGCCACACCCTTCTTATAAC
>DATCQF010000544.1:0-2999 GCA_036569735.1 Allostellaceae bacterium
GTACTACGCGCCCGCGCCAGCCTACGCGCCTGCACCAGCCTACGCCCCGACATGCCCGGCCGGATATTACCTGGCCCAGGGCGCCTGCTACCCGCGCCGCTAGGCTGACCCCCGCGCCTCGGCGACCGTGTCGGCCGCCAGCACATTGGGGGCGCGGTCGACCGGCATCCGGCAAAGAACACAGATCTCGGTCGGTGTTTTCGAGGACGAGCTGTGCCCGCCCCTGACTGTCGCCACCGGGTTCAAACGGAGAGAGATTTGATGAGAAATCGAATTCTCACGCTGGCGATCATCGCCGGCATGGCTGCCGGCTCGTGGAGCCCGGCGTTTGCTCAAGACCCGGTCAGTGCGGCAATCGGCGCGGCCGGAGCGATCGCCGGTAGTGCGATTGGCACCGCCGGCGCGATTGCCGGTGGCGCAGTCGGCGTCGCGGGCGGGACGGCGGCTGCGGTAACCGGAGCCTATCCCTACGGCTATTACGGCCGCTCCTGCCCGCGCGGCTACCGGCTCTACTCCGGCGCCTGTTACCTGCGGTAAGTTCGAGCCCTGCCGCCGGGATGATCCGTAGCGGTCATCCCGGCGGTTGCCGCTCTCAGCCGCCGCCGATCTTGGGGATCAGCACGACTTCGCTGTCGGGGTTGAGTTCGGTCTGGTACGCGTCCTGGTAGATCACCCCGTCGATCGCCACCGCCATGCCTTCGTCGATCTGGTGCCCGAGGCCCGGGAAGCGCTTCTCGAGTTCGGTGATCATCCGGCGCACGGTGTTCGCCTCGACATCGAACTCGCCGAGCCCGCCGGTAAACCGGCGGTCGGCGATCCCCGTCATGACGACGTGCGGCATGGTTGGCCTCCCTTTACCGTCATGCCCGCGGAAGCGGGCATCCAGGCAAACCGCACCGTCGCCCGCCCTGGACCCCCGCTTTCGTGGGGGTGACGAGGACCAGTGAGTCCCAATCCGGCACTCTGAGCCCTACTCCGCGGCGAGGCGCGGCGGGTCCTCGGCGTCGATCGCGGCGCGCAGCTTGGGCGGCGAGATCGGCAGGTCGCGCATGCGCAAGCCCGTTGCATCGAAGACCGCGTTGGCGACTGCCGCCATCGGCGGGACGATCGGCACTTCGCCGACGCCGCGCGCGCCGAACGGATGGCGCGGGTTGGGTACTTCGACGAGTACCGCCTCGATCATCGGCATGTCGGAAGCGACCGGGATGCGGTAGTCGAGGAAGCCCGGGTTATCGAGGCGCCCCAGCTTGTCGTAGATGTATTCCTCGCTGAGCGCCCAGCCGATGCCTTGCGTCACCCCGCCCTGGATCTGGCCCTCGACATAGGAGGGGTGGATCGCCCGGCCGACATCCTGGACCGCGGTGTAGCGCAGCACCTTGACGTGCCCGGTTTCGCGGTCGACCTCGACATCGCAGATATGGGTGGCAAAGCCGGCGCCGGCGCCCTGCGCGTTGAGCGATACTTCCGCGCTGATCGGCCCGCCGGTGCGCCCGGCCTTGAGCGCGATTTCGGGCAGGGACAACGGCTCGAAGCTGCCGGCGTTGGGGCCGGCCGGGTACGCCTTGCCGTCCTTCCAGTCGACCGCGTCGGGGCTGATGTCCCAGATCATCGCGGCGCGCTTCTTCAGTTCGACGACGACCTTCTCGGCCGCTTGCGTCACCGCCATGCCGGTCGCGAAGGTGACGCGGCTGCCGCCGGTGAGAAAGCAATAGCCGGTCGAGCTGGTGTCGGCGACGATCGGGCGGACCTGCTCGTAGGCGATGCCGAGCACCTCGGCCGCCATCATCGCCATCGAGGCGCGCGAGCCGCCGATATCGGGGTTGCCCTCGACCACGCTCGCGGTGCCGTCCTCGTTGATGTAGACCGAGGCTGCCGACTCGCCGCCGATGTTGAACCAGAAGCCCGAGGCGATGCCGCGCCCCTGATTGGGGCCGAGCTTGTGCTTCAGATGCTCGTGCGCCTTTGCCGCCTCGACCGTCTGCTGATAGCCGATATTGGCCCAGGTCGGCCCGTGCGCCGCCTTGGTCCCGTCGCGGGCCGCGTTGATCTCACGCAGCTTGAGCGGGTCGATCTTCAGCTCGCGGGCCAGTTCGTCCATGCAGCTTTCGGTGCCAAAGGTCGAGTTCGGCGCACCCGGCGCGCGGTAGGCCGCCACTTTCGGCCGGTTGGAGACGACATCGTAGCCGACGATGCTGACATGCGGGATGTCGTACATCGCAAACCCGCACATGCACGCGGGGCCGACGGGCGACCCCGGGAAGGCGCCGGCCTGCAGCTTGACCAGGAGCTCGGCGGCGACGATATGGCCGTCCTTTTTGGCGCCGAGCTTGACTTCGATGACTCCGCCGGCGGCCGGGCCGGTGCCGCGGAACACTTCCTCGCGGCTCATCACGATCTTGACCGGGCGCCCGGTCTTTTTCGACAGCGCCAGCGCCACCGGCTCCAGATAGACGAGGGTCTTGCCGCCGAACCCGCCGCCGATCTCGGCCGGCGTGGCGCGGATATTGGCGATGTCGATGTTGAGCAGCTTGGCGCAATAGGCGCGCACCATGAACTGGCCCTGGCTCGAGCTGAAGATCGTGCATTGCCCGTCGGGCTGGACCGTGACGAGGCAGGCATGCGGCTCGATATAGCCCTGATGCACGGGCTTCGTCGTGTAGCGCCGCTCGACGATAACCTCGGCGTCCTTGAACCCGGCCTCGACGTCGCCTTTGGCAAAGCGGACGAGCTTGGCGACGTTCGACGGCTTCGTCGGCTTGGGTTCGATCCCGGAGGTGAAGACGTCGTCGAGCAGCACCGGCGCGTCGTCCGCCATCGCCGCCTCGACATCCATCACATGCGGCAAGACCTCGTATTTGACCTCGATGAGGTCGAGCGCCTGCTCGGCGAGCGCCTGCGAGGTCGCCGCCACCGCCGCAACCGCGTGGCCTTCATAGAGCGCCTTGCCCTGGGCCATGCAGTTGCGCGACATGTCGCGCAACTGCATGGCCCAGGGCAAG
>DATCQF010000545.1:0-2077 GCA_036569735.1 Allostellaceae bacterium
CTGCGCTGGACGACGAGCTATCGGGTGAAGGCCGCCCAGACCCCGCCACCGCACCTCCTCCTCGAGCAGCCGCGGCGCCCGGGCGCCACCCTGACGTCGCCCGACCCGAAAACGGTGGAGCTGACGGCCGAGGCCTATCGCATCCCGCTCGCGCTCCCCGCCACGGGCGAAGGCGGCGTCACGGTCGTCGAGGATCAGCCGATCGAGGAAACCATCCGGCTCCTCGATATCGACGATGCGAGGCTCGGCGTCCTGGTCTCGTCGAGCGAGCTCGAGCCCAAGGTGCGCCAGGCCCTCTCCGAGATCGCGGCGCGCCGCCAGGCCGCGGGGCACCAACGCGCCGAGCTTGGCCGGCTCAAGGAACAGCGCGCGCAGTTCGTCGAGGACCAAAACCGGCTGCGCAACAACATCAGCGTTCTGGGCAACGACGCGGCGCTGAAAAAGCGCCTGCTCGACAAGTTCAGCGAGACCGAGACCGCGATCGAAACGGTTACCGCCGCAACCGCCAAGGCTACCGACGGGCTCGCCGCCGCGGAACGCGACCTCGCCTCCTATATTGCCCGGCTGACCCTCTGATCCGAGACGCGCCGTCCCGTACCGCGAGGCTCATTCGACGTTTATGATCGGTCCACGAGGAGAGCCAGCATGCGCTACACCGTAATTCTCGAACAAGAAACCGACGGCGGGTATGTCGTCAGTGCTCCGGCGCTTCCGGGGGTGCATCAGCCAAGGAGATACCCGCGCCGAAGCCTTGGCAAATATCCGCGGGGCGATCGAGCTGTACGTCCAGGATTGCCGCGACGCTGGCGACCCGGTTCCGACCGAGGCGGGCAAGGAATTTGTCGACATCGAGGCGGCATCCACACCCGGGCATTAAGATTTGCATTCCCGGCGAAAGCCGGGACCCACCGATCAACAACTCGATCGGCGGAACGGTGGATCCCGGCTTTCGCCGGGAATGCGACTTGAAGAGTTCCTGTGGCTCCTGAGGCGATAAAGGCGCCCAACCGTCTCACCACAGCTTCGGCAGCGTGCCCCAGAAGCTGGCGGGGGTCGCATCTTCCGGCGGGAGCGGGCTGAAATTAAGCGGTGCCTCCTCTTCGATGCGCCCCCGATCGGGCAGCTGCGCCAAGTCCCACCCGCCGCCCAGCGCCTGGATCAGCGCGACCGCCGCGAGGAGCCGGCTCTGGCGCACGGTGAGCGCGGTCTCGGCGTTGCTGAGGGCCGCGGTCTGGGCGACGACGACATTGGTATAGGCGACGGTCCCGGCTTTGTACTGATTGGTGATGATGCGCTCGGCCTCGCGCGCCGAGGCGACCGCGATGTCCTGGGCCGCCGCCTGCTCGGCCAGGATGCGCTGCGCGGCGAGCTGGTCCTCGACCTGCTGAAACCCGGTCAGCACGGTCTGCCGGTATTGGGCGATGGCGGCGTCCAACAGCGCGCGGGCCTCCTCGACCTGGGCATGGCGCGCGCCGGCATCGAAGACCGTCTCGGCCAGCGCCGAGCCGAACGACCACACCCGGCCCGACTCCGTGAGCAACTTGGCGAGTTTTGCCGCGGCGGCGCCGATATCGGCCGACAGCGCGACGGTCGGGAAGAACGCCGCCTCGGCGACCCCGATCTGCGCATTGGCGGCCGCCATCTTGCGCTCCGCCGCGGCGATGTCCGGCCGCCGCTCGAGCAATGTCGACGGGAGCCCCGCCGGGATCTCGGGGAAGGCCGGCACGGTTGCGACCGGCGCGATGGTCAGCTCGGCCGGCGGTTTGCCGACGAGGACGGCGATCGCGTGTTCGAACTGCGCGCGCAAGACGCCGACCGCGATCGCGCGGGCCAGCGTGCTCTCGACCTGGGTGCGCGCCTGGGCGACGTCCGAGGCCGAGACGATGCCGGCGTTGTACTGGTTCTGGCTGATGCGCAGCGATTCGCCAAAGGCCTTGACCGAGGAATCGAGCAGCCGTTTCAGTTCGTCCGCGACCCGCAGCTGCAGATAGGCGGCGGCGAGCTGGCCCTGCGCGGCGAGCCGGGCACCCGCGTCGGCGCCGGCACTGGCTTCAGCACTGGCGACATCGCCCTCGAC
>DATCQF010000546.1:0-1514 GCA_036569735.1 Allostellaceae bacterium
CTTCTATCTGTGCTCGCCGGCCAACCCGCAGGGTACGATCGCCAGCCTCGATTACCTGAAGCAGGCCATCATGCTGGCGCGCCAGTATGATTTCGTGCTCGCGGTCGACGAGTGCTATGCCGAGATCTACGATCAGGCGCCGCCGCCGGGCGCGCTCGAGGCCTGCGCGG
This sequence comes from Allostellaceae bacterium, assembly GCA_036569735.1. Classification (GTDB taxonomy): domain Bacteria; phylum Pseudomonadota; class Alphaproteobacteria; order ATCC43930; family CGMCC-115725; genus DATARH01. Next base: position 171 of record DATCQF010000546.1, read on the forward strand.
CGCTCGGGCCGGGGTTCGACCAGGTGGTCGTCTTTCATTCGCTGTCGAAGCGGTCGAGCGCGGCCGGGCTGCGCTCGGGGTTTGTCGCGGGCGACCCGCGCCTCATCGGGCATTATTCGCATCTGCGCAGCTATGGCGGCTGCCAGGTGTCGCTGCCGATCCAGGCGGCGGCGGCAGCGTTGTGGCGCGACGAGGCGCATGTCGAGGACAACCGCGCGCGCTATCGTAAGAAATTCGACATCGCCGAAGCCGCGCTCGCCGGCCGCTTTGGGTTTTACCGGCCCGACGGCGGGTTCTTTTTGTGGCTCGAGGTCGGCGACGGCGAGGCGGCGACCGTGCGGCTGTGGCGCGACGCGGCGGTCCGGGTGCTGCCCGGCGGCTATACCGCGCGGGCATCCGACGGCCGGGACAATCCCGGCAGCCGGTATATTCGCCTCGCGATCGTCCATGACGAAGCCGCGCTCGAAACTGCCTTTGCGCGGATCCGGCGGGTGTTGTAGCGGGGCGCCTGGGGCTTTGGCTGGGGGGCCGGGGTCCACAGGCTGAACTGAGAGTGGGGGGACCAGGGGATGCCCAGAACGGCACAGGTGTCGGTTCGCGGCTTCGGCCAGATGTGGCGCGGCTGGAGCGAGACGCTCGGCGCCTTCGGCCGGCGGCTGTTCGAGGGGCTTGGCGTCGCACTGGTGCTGGCGGGCCTCCTGTTGCTGCTCGCGTTGTTGACCTACGCCCCGGGTGACGCCTCGCTCGACACCGCGGTCGACGCATCGCCGCGTAATTTTCTCGGCCGCGACGGCGCGCTGGTCGCCGACATCCTGATCCAGAGCGTCGGGCTCGCCGCCTACCTCGCGCCGACCGTGCTGTTCGGCTGGGCGTTCCGCCTGATGCTGCAGCGCCCGATCCGCCGGCCGGTGCGCGGGATCGTGCTGCTGCTCGTGGCGCTGATCCTCGGCGCGGCGGCCTGCTCGATCCTGCACCCGAGCCTGGCGCTGCCGGCCGGCGCCGGCGGCGCCGTCGGATGGGTGCTGCTGGGCCTGGCCGGGCGCGCTGGCCTCACGCCCTTTGCGCTGCCGCTGGCGATGTCGGCCGCCGCGCTGGTCGCGCTCCTCTTATTGTCGATCATCGGGCTGTCGCCGGGCGACTGGCGCGATCTGGGCAGCGGCGCCGGCCGGCGCGCGGCCCGGCTTGCCCGCGTCTCGGGACGCGGCACGGTGGCGGCGACGGTGTTCGGCCAGCGCTTCGTCCGGCGCTGGCGAGAAGAGCGCCTCCTGCGGCGCACGGCGGAAACCGGCCGCCGGTCGCCGGTCGCGGGCGATCGCGAATGGCCGCCTCGACCCCATCCCGGCT
>DATCQF010000547.1:0-3895 GCA_036569735.1 Allostellaceae bacterium
GAGTATGCATCAGCGGCGGGCCAGGTCCGCGCCGCGGCACCAGATCGAGGGTCGGTTTGTGGGAGAAGACGCCGCAAAAATGCGCCGGCGCGCGCAGCGAGCCGCCAACGTCCGAACCCAACTCCAGCGCTACGAAGCCGGCGGCGAGCGCCGCGGCTGAGCCGCCCGACGAGCCGCCGGGGGTGCGCGACAGGTCCCAGGGATTGTTGGTGGTGCCGTAGACCTCGTTGAAGCTCTGCCAATCAGCGAGGTTGAGCGGCACGTTGGTCTTGCCGAGAATGACCGCGCCGGCCGCTTTCAGCCGCTGCACCGCCAACGCGTCGATTTCGGCGATCCAACCCTTGAATTTCGGGTTGCCGCGGGTGGTCGGCAGCCCGGCGACGCCGAAGCCCTCCTTGACCGTCATCGGCAGACCGAGCAGGTGGCGGCGCTCGCCGCGCGCCAAGGCGGCATCGGCGGCATCGGCGGCGGCCCGCGCCCGGTCGAAATCGCGCACCACGACCGCGTTGATCTTGGGGTCGAGCGCCTCGATGCGGGCGATGCTCGCATCGAGCAGTTCGCGGGCGGAAATCTGCCGGTCGGCGAGCGCCTTCACCAGCGCGCCGGCGCTGCGGTACGCCAATCCCGCCGGGTCCTCCCGAGCGACTGCGCCGGTCGGCGGCAAGGTGCCGGCGGCGGCCGTCGCCCCGATCGCGGCGATGAACGAGCGTCGGCTCGGTTCGCGTTCCATCAGCGTGCCCCCCTGTTCAGTTGCAGATTGTACAACGTCCCGGCCGGGATGAAACGGCGCGGGCTCTTGCCGGCGTGCCGCGACACGCCGATGATGGCGCCGCGATAACGGGGCGGGGCAGGGCGATGCGGATTGGCTTTATCGGGACGGGGACGATGGGGACGCCGATCGCCGGGTGCCTGATCGCGGCCGGGCACCGGCTGACGGTCTACGACATCAGGCCCGAGGCGATGGGGGCGCTGATCGGGCACGGGGCGGCGACCGCCGACAGCCCGAGCGAGGCTGCCTACGGCGCCGAGGCGGTGTTCACCTCATTGCCGGGGCCGAGCGAAGTCGAGGCGACGGCGCTCGATCCCGACCGTGGCATTTTTGCCGGGCTGCGCCGCGGCGGCACCTATATCGACCTGACGACCAACGCCCCGGGGACGGCCCGGCTGGTGGCCGACGCGGCCAGGAAGCGCGGCGTCACGTTTCTCGACGCGCCGGTCAGCGGCCGCCCGCCCAACATGACGACGATGGTCGGCGGTGACGCGAATGCCTTCGCCCACTGTCGGCCGCTCTTCGAGGCGATTGCCGCCAATGTCTTCCATGTCGGGCCGAGCGGGGCGGGGTGCACCGCAAAGCTCGTGACGCAATATCTCGGCTACACCAATTTCATCACAGCGCTCGAAGGCATGCTGGTCGCCGCCAAGGCCGGGATCGACCTCGGCGTCCTCGCGAAGATCGTGCCGGTCAGCGCCGGGCAGAGCCGCACCTTCGACACCAGTGCCCGCTCGGTATTGAGCCGCGCCTTCGCCTCGAACGGCTCGCTCGACATCATCGTCAAGGACATGGGCCTCGCAGTTAATCTGGCGCGCGAGGTCGGGGCGCCGGCAGCGCTTGGCGCGCTGGCGTATGATTCGTACAAGCGGGCGCAGGCGCACGGCCTCGGTGGCGAAGGCTATCCGTCGGTCGCCAAGATCCTCGAGGCGATGGCCGGGGTGGAGCTGAGGGCGGAGCGGCGCGATGAATGACGAGCGTATCGCCAGGGTCCTCCTCGTGCACGAGATCGCCGAATTCCTCTATCGCGAGGCCGAACTGCTCGACGAGCGGCGCTATGAGGAATGGCTGGCGCTGCTCGCCGACGACATACGGTACTGGATGCCGATGCGGCGCAACGTCAAGTTCGGCGAGGGCGAGCGCGAGTTCACCCGCGAGGCCACCGACATCGCCTGGTTCGACGAGGGCAAGGACACGCTGACCCGGCGGGTGCGCCAGATCCAGACCGGCATCCACTGGGCCGAGGAGCCGCAATCGCGCATCGCGCACCTCGTGTCGAACGTCCAGCTGGTCGAAGCCTCGCCCTCGGTCGCCGACCCGCGCGAGGTCGCGGTCAAATGCCGGTTCCTCGTCTACCGCAACCGGGTCGAGACCGAGACCGACCTCCTCGTCGGCAAGCGCGAGGATCTGTTGCGCCGGGATGGGGATGAATGGAAAATAACGCGGCGCAAGATCATCCTCGACCAGAATGTGTTGCTGAGCAAAAACCTGACGTTCTTTTTCTAACCATGGAGGCACGGAGAACACGGAGTAGGAAACACTTTAACGCAGAGGTCGCTGCGGATTCGCCGAGGACGCGGGAGGAAAAGTCTTAACTGCGACCTCTGCGAATCCGCAGCGACCTCTGCGTTAAAGCTTTCATGTTTGTTTTCTCCGTGCACTCCGTGTCTCCGTGGTGAATTTCGGGAGGCATGCATGGCGACGGAACGCACCACCGGTTACCGCCCCGGGCTGGTCGATCTCGGGTCCGGGCAGATCAGTCGCGAGATCTTCGTCAACGAGGAGATCTACGCCGAGGAACAGGAAAAGATCTTCGCCCGTTCGTGGCTCTTTGTCGGGCACGAGAGCCAGATCCCCAACCCCGGCGACTTTGCCGCGTCGGCGATGGGCGAGGAGGCGGTCATCATGTGCCGCGACCGCGCCGGCGACGTTCACGTCTTTCTCAATTCGTGCCGCCACCGCGGGATGAAGGTGTGCCGCTACGACGAAGGAAATACAACGGTATTCACCTGCCCGTACCATGGCTGGAGCTATGGCACCGACGGGCGCCTCGCTGGCGTGCCGTTCTTCCGCGAGGCCTATCACTCGACGCTCGACCGCTCGAAGTGGGGGCTCGTCGAAGTTGCCCAGCTCGCCCGCTACAAGGGCATGGTGTGGGCCAACTGGGACGCCTCCGCCCCGCCGCTCCTCGAATATCTCGGCGATTTCACGCATTATCTCGACCAGACGCTCGACAGCTGGGACGGCAGCGACCGCGGCACCGAAGTTTTGGGCGGCGTCCAGAAATGGCTGGTCCCGTGCAACTGGAAGTTCCCGGCGGAGAATTTCAGCGGCGACAGCTATCACAACATCAGCCACCGCTCGGTCGACCTCGTGGGGGTCGGCCCCTCCGGCAGCGGGCGGCGCGACATGCCGGAACTGCAGCTGGCGCGGAAGCTGCACATCGCGATCCCCGACCGCGGGCATCAGACGACCGCATATCTCCTGCCGTCGGCGGTGGCGGTGCCGCCGGGGTACCAGGCCTCCTCGGTCGTGTCGGATTACTTCCGCCTGTGCGAGGACGCGCGCCGCCGCCGGCACGGCGATTGGGGACGGCTGATCACGCTGGTTGGCGAGGTATTCCCGAGCATGGCGTTTCTCGCCCGGCAGCCGCGCACGATCGCGGTGTGGCATCCCAAGGGGCCGCACCAGACCGAGGTGTGGCGCTGGTACCTCGTCGACAAAAACGCGCCGCAGGAGGTCAAGAACTTCCTGCGCGACTATTACATCCGCTATTCCGGGCCCGCCGGGATGACCGAGCAGGACGACATGGAGAACTGGAACTACGCGCACGCCGCGAGCCGCGGCACGATCGCCCGGCGCTTCCCCTACAGCTACGAGCAGGGGCTCGGCACGGAAGTCGAGAATTACGAATGGGAAGGGTTCCGCCTGCCGGGGAGCGTCGTCGACCTGACCAAGGCGACCTCGAGCGAGCACAATCTGCGCAACCTCTACCGCCGCTGGGCCGAGTTCATGGAAGCCGACGACTGGGACGCCCTCGCCACCTGGCGCCGCCCTGCCCCGGGGAGCATGGCGCGGGCCGCGGCGGCGGAGTAGGGGTGACCCTATTGCCACACTCAATCGTCA
>DATCQF010000548.1:0-6476 GCA_036569735.1 Allostellaceae bacterium
TTCACAGGATCGTCTTTTCCTCGACCTGTGCGGTCTATGGCGTCCCCGAGATGCTGCCGATCCGCGAGACCACCGCGAAGGCGCCGCTCAATCCCTACGGCGACACCAAGCTGGCGATCGAGCGGGCGCTCAACTGGTACGCCGCCGCCTATGGCATGCGGTATATCGCGCTGCGCTACTTCAATGCGGGCGGGGCCGACCCCGACGGCGAGATCGGCGAAGATCACCAGCCGGAAACCCATCTGATCCCGCTGGTGCTGCGCGCCGCGCTCGGCCGGGCCGGGCCGATCGAGATCTACGGGACCGATTATCCGACACCGGACGGCACCGCGATCCGCGACTACATCCATGTCAGCGATCTGGCCGATGCCCATCTTCGCGCGCTCAGCCATCTCGCCGCCGGCGGTGAGAGTGCAGCGCTCAACCTGGGGACCGGAAGCGGCTCTTCGGTGCGCGAGGTGATCGCCGCCGTCGAGCGGATCGGCGGCCGGAAGGTGCCGCACCGCGAGGTCGCGCGGCGGCCGGGCGATCCGCCAGAGCTCGTCGCCGACCCGACGCTCGCCCGGGCGCAGCTCGGGTGGCAACCGCGCCACTCCGATCTCGACACGATCATTGGCACCGCGCTCGCCTGGGAAACCCGCTCCCTCAGGCCCCCTCATCCGGCCGACAAATAGCGTAACCGGCCGACAAACAGCGCGACGCCCTCCCCTGGTCCGTCGATTGCTTGGTTTTGGATCTGAAATGAACATAATTTCACTTGCTGCACGACGGGACGCCAACCTTCGATCGGTCGCAGAGCCGACAAAAGCGGGAGCTGCCGACATGAGCACGGTCGAACAGGGCGGCGCCGCGCTGGAGGCGACGCTCTCTTCAGACGAGTTATCAGAGGATACACTAGCACAGGTTGTAGGTCCGATCAGGGTCCACGGCAAGTTCTTTTTCGCCGGTGATGCCAAGCAATTCGTCAAAGGCGTCACCTACGGCCCGTTTGCCGTCGGCACGCACGGCTCGCAGTTCCCCGAGCGCGCGGTGGTCGGGCGCGATTTCGCGCTGATGCGGGGCGCCGGGGTCAACACCGCGCGCGTCTTCACCGTGCCGCCGGTCTGGCTGCTCGATATGGCCGGGGAGGCCGGGCTCAGGGTTTTGGTCGGGCTGCCGTGGTCGCAGCATGTCGCCTTTCTCGACAGCGCCCCGATCAAGGCGGAAATCCGCGCGGCGGTCACGGCCGGGGTGCGTGCCTGCCGCCGTCACCCGGCGGTTTTTGCCTATCTCGTGGGTAATGAAATCCCGCCCGACATGATCCGCTGGCACGGCGCCGATGCGGTTCGGCGGTTCCTCAAGGATCTTGTGGGGCTGGTGCGCCAGGAGCACCCGGGAGCGCTGGTCAGCTACGCCAACTTTCCGTCGACCGAATATCTGACGATCGATTTCACCGATTTCCTGTGCTTCAACGTCTATCTCCACGACGAGACCGCGTTTCGCCGCTATATCGCCCGGCTGCACAATCTGGCGGTCGACAAACCCCTGGTATTGACTGAGTTCGGCATCGATTCCATGCGCGCGGGCGAGGAGGAGCAGTCCCGGATCCTCGCCTGGCAGGTCCGCGCCGGCTTTGCCGCGGGGCTCGCGGGCACCTTCGTCTTCGCCTGGACCGACGAGTGGTTCACCGGCGGACACCTGGTCGAGGATTGGGCGTTCGGCCTGGTTGATCGCGACCGCCAGCCAAAGCCTGCCTTGCACGCGGTGGCCCGGCGCTACAAGGGGCCGTTGCCGCCGTCCTTGCCGCGCTACCCCCGGGTATCGGTGGTGGTGTGCTCCTACAATTCCGAGCGCACGATGGAGCCGTGCCTCGCCTCGCTCGAGGCGCTGGACTATCCCGATTACGAGGTCATCGTCGTCAATGACGGATCGAGCGACCGCACCCTCGAAATCGCCGAGAGCTTCCCGTTCTGCCGGATCATCAGCCAGCCGAACAAGGGCCTCTCGGTCGCGCGCAACGTCGGTGCGGAAGCGGCCACCGGCGAGATCGTCGCCTATACCGATAGCGACTGCGTTGCCGATCCCGACTGGCTGACCTACCTCGTCGCCAAGATGGAGGCGGGCGATCTGGCGGCATGCGGCGGGCCCAATTTCCCGCCCCCCGAAGATAGCCTCGTTCCGGCCGCGGTCGCGGTGTCGCCGGGCGGGCCGACGCATGTCTTGATCAGCGACGAGGTCGCCGAGCACATCGCCGGCTGCAACATGGCGTTCCGCCGCGACGCGCTCCTGGCGCTCGGCGGTTTCGACCCGGTCTACCGCGCGGCCGGCGACGATGTCGACATCTGCTGGCGCTTCCAGGATGCCGGGCATGCGATCGGCTTCAGCGCGGCCGCGGTGGTCTGGCATTTCCGGCGCAACACGGTGCGCGCCTACATCAACCAGCAGCGCGGCTACGGCAAGGCCGAGGCGCTCGTCTATGCCAAGCATCCGTTCCGCTTCAACCTGTTCGGTCAGGCCAAGTGGCTCGGGCGGATCTATGGCGATCTGTCCGCGGCCCTTCTGTTGTCGAGAAAGCCGGTGATCTACTCGGGCGTCTTCGGGCGCGGTCTGTTCCAGACGATGTACGAGCCGCCGTCGTCGTTGACCGCGCTGTTGCCGTTGACCTTCGAGTGGAGCGTTGCCGCGCTGGTCCTCGCCCTCATTGGAATCGTCGTCGGCGGCTGGTTGTGGCTCCTTCTCGTGCCGCTGCTGGCGACCTGGGCGATGTGCGTCAACGGAGCGCTCAAGGCGCCGATCGACCCGCGCTTTACCGGGCTGAAGGCGCGCGCGCTGGTCGCCCTCCTGATTTATCTTGGACCGCTGCTGCGCGGCTGGGAGCGCCTCAAATGGCGCGTCAAGACGATGCAGACGGTCGACCATATCCGCCTGGCTCCGGTCGAACAGCGGGCCCGCATCGTGTGGTCGGCGCGCGCCTTCGACCTGTCCTATTGGAACGAAGACGCGGCCGAGAAAGAGGTGCTGCTCGGCGGGCTGATGGATTTCCTGCTGCCGCAGAAATATTTCGTGGTGGCGGATACCGGCTGGAGCAAATGGGACCTCAAGATTTCGCGAGGTTTGTGGAGCCGCGCCCTGGTAACCGTGTGCAGCGAGAATCACGGCGGCGCGAAGCGCCTGTTGCGGGTGCGCTGCGCGATGCGCTCGTCGAGCCTCGCCCGGGTACTGCTGCGCGTCTATGCGGCGCTGGGAGCGGGTAGCCTGATCCTCGGCGCGCCGGCAGCCGCGTTGGTGTTTTTTGCGATCGGGATGGTGAACCTCGGGGTGATCGGCTGGCGTCTCGTCACATTCGGGCGGATCATGCAGCGGATCATCGAAGCGGTCGCAGCCCAGGCCCGGCTGATCCCGGCCGAGCCGATCGGCGCCAGGGCGCTGCCCATCGGCGCGCCGCGGACGGTTTGAAGCGGTGCGCGCGCGCCCCATTCCGCGGCTAGCGGGTGCGGGAAAGCCCCGATGATCACGAAGTTTCTGCCGTATTTGAGAGCGCATCGCCGGCAGCTTGCCTGGGCGCTCGCGCAGGTTTTCCTTATCGCCGGGTTCGAACTCCTCAAACCCTGGCCGCTGCAGATCGTCATCGACTACGTGCTGGGCGGCAAACCGCCCCCGGCCGGCGGTCCGATCGGCGGCGCCCCGATCGGGACCTTGTTGTCGTTGCCGGCGGGCGTGCTGCTGCTGGTCGCCTGCATCGGCATCGTCATCATCCATCTGGGCGCCGGCGCGCTGACCCTGTGGCACAATTACACGACGATCCGGGTCGGCCAGAGCATGGTCAACGATCTGCGCGGCGACCTTTATGCTCACCTGCAGCATCTGTCGCTCGCCTATCACAGCCGGCAGCGGGTCGGCGATCTGCTCTACCGGATCACCGCCGACAGCTTTGCCGTCCAGACGATGATCATGAACGGGGTGCTGCCGATCCTTTCGGCGGCGATCCTGCTCACCGGCATGCTGATCATCCTGTTTCCGATGGACCCGCTGCTGACGGTGCTGGCGCTCTCGATCGTGCCCGTGCTCTTCGTGCTGATCGCCGGGTTCAACAAGAAGATCGTCGAGGTCGCGACCGAGGTGCGCGACAAGGACAGCCGGGTCTACTCGCTCGTGCAATGGGGCATGGCCGCGATCAAGGTCGTGCAGGCCTTCACCAAGGAGGAGGAGGAGCACCGCCGTTTCATGGGCGCCAGCCGCGACAGCCTGCGCGCCACCTTGCGCCTCTATAACTGGCAGACGCTCTATTCGGGCGGGGTCAACGTGATCATCGCGTTCGGCACCGCGCTCGTCGTCTATGCCGGAGCCCGGGCGGTGATGTCGGGGAGCTTGTCGCTCGGGCAGCTGATCGTGTTCATCGCCTACCTGGCGCAGCTTTACGCGCCGACCAACCAGATCACCCAGAGCTGGGGCCTCATAGCCGGGGCGCGGGTCGGGGCCATCCGGGTCTTCGAGGTACTGGAAACCGAGGCCGACCTCAAAAGCGGCGGGCGCCAGTTTCCCTCCGAGGGCGCGCGCGGCGACATCGCGTGGCGCGGCGTCAGCTTTCGCTACCGGCCCGAGACGCCGGTCTTGAACGACATCGATTTCAGCGCCGCAGCCGGGTCGAAAATCGCGGTCGTCGGGCCGACCGGAGCGGGAAAATCGACGTTATTGGGCCTGTTGCCGCGGTTCTTCGATCCGCAGCACGGGATCGTCACGATCGACGGCACCGACATCCGCGAATACACGCTGCACTCGCTGCGCAGCCAGATCGCGATGGTGTTGCAGCCGCCGCTGATCTTTCCGCTGTCGGTCGCCGACAACATCGCCTATGGCCGGCCCGGCGCCGATCATGCCGCGATCGAAAACGCCGCTCGCCTCGCCCGCATCCACGACACGATCGCCGGCATGCCCGAGGGCTACGAAACCCTGCTCGGCGAAGCGGGGGTGCCGCTCTCGGAAGGCGAAAAGCAGCGCATCACGATCGCCCGCGCCCTGTTGCGCGACGCGCCGATCCTCATTCTCGACGAGCCGACCTCGGCGCTCGACGTCGCGACCGAGGCGTTGGTGATGGCGGCGATCGAGACCCTGATGCAGGGGCGCACCACCTTCATCATCGCGCATCGGCTGTCGACGGTGCGCCGGTGCGACCGAATTATCGTGCTGCGCGACGGCATCATCGCCGAACAGGGCAATTTTGCGGAATTGCTCCGGCGCGGCGGCATCTTCGCCGGCTATTACCAGACACAATTCGCCCCGCAACACGCGGCCGAAGGCGGGGTGTCGGTGCCGGCGTGAGATGCGATGTTGCCAATATACAACAGGCGATGTTGCCTAATTGCTGCGACCAGCGCGCAGTTTCCGGTGGAATTCGATAATCTGGCACAGGCGGTGTTGCAGCTCTGCCAGTACAGCTTCAATATCCCTGAACGGTGCTGGGCACAGCAGAAATGGCCGCACGCCGGCGCAGCTTTAATGTTTGGCGCAGCATTGTGGTTTGACTGGTTCTTTCGGGCCACCTCGCTGGAGTCGCCGGGATATACAGGGAGCGACGGTAGTCAAATCCGTCATTTGCTGTTGCATGACCGATAATGAGGCGTTAGGCTGAGCCTGCTTTGGGGGACGCCGCACGCCGTTTATGCGGGGTGGGGAGACCGCGGTCTCGGGTTCGACATCAGGGACCGCCGGTTTCAGGAGCATACGGCGGCGGCTCCACCCGATAGTTGCTTTGCAGCCTGGTTCGGGCGCTCGGCGCCGGCATCTACGGCTCGGTAAGGCAAGGGGGGGTAAGGGGTGACCGATCTTTTGCGGTGGGGGAGCGTGAGCTTCCCGGAAAAGCAGCGGCTTTGGCGCCGGGCGCGCAGTGGCGTCGAGTTTGCCTCAAGGTACCCAAAGTCGCTCGCGCTGGGGGCGGCCGCGGTGATCGGTCTCGCCGCATCGGGCTATTTCGGCGTCGGCTATGTCCGTTATGAGCGGCTTGCCGCGGCAGAGCAGGCGGCGGTCATGCGCGCCGAACGGGCCAATGCCGATCTGCAGGATGCTCTGGCGCGGCTGCGTGACCAGGTCGCTTCTGCCGATCAGGCGCTCAACATGGCCCACAGCCGCATCGCGACCCTTAGCGATGAGGCGAAAAAACAGGTAGCCGTCTCCGAGCAGGCGGTGACCTCGAAGGGCGATCGGATCGCGCAGCTGACGCACGCACTCGAACAGGCGCAGCGCGATTTGCACCTCACCGAAGCGCAGCGCGTCACGCTGTTGGCACGGCTCAGCAAGGCCGATGTGGATTTGACCGAGGAGCAGGCGCGCCAGCAGCAGGTGCAGGCCGGCCTCGACCAATGGCAGAAAAAGATCCAGCAGCTGACCGCCGATCGCGACAAAGCGGCGAGCGAACGCGATCATTTGCGCGCCCGAGTGGGCGAACTCGAACAAAAGCACTCGATGCGGCAGCCACCTCGGCCGGTGGCCGAGGCGCAGCC
>DATCQF010000549.1:0-4220 GCA_036569735.1 Allostellaceae bacterium
GGCTGATACTGTCCACTTCGGCGGCCCAGGTCACATCGGGGTAGATGTCGAGCACGACCTCGGCCTTCTGTCCGGGCTGCACATAGGTCAGGTCGGTTTCCTTCATGTTGGCCTCGACCCAGGGCCGCGTCTTCGCCACGACGACAAACAAGGGGGTCATGGCCCGGACCTGCTCGCCCGGCTGCAATTTGACGTTGACCGCGGTGCCGCTGATCGGCGCCGCGATCGTCGTGCGCGCGAGGTCGAGCGCGGCGCGGTCGCGCTCGGCCCGCCGCTCGCGCACCAGCGGGTGGTCGTCAGCCGCGATGTCGGGGTTGCCGCCGAGCGCGGCCAGCATGCGCGCCAGGCGCTTTTTGACCACGCGGACGCGATCCTTCGCGACGGAAGCGGCGTTCTGCGCCTCGTCGAGCTTGGTGACCGAGGCCGCGCCGGTCGCCGCCAGCGCCTGCTGGCGCGCCGCCTGCCGTGCCAGATAATCGGCCTGGCTCTCGACTTCGCCGAGCTCGCTCTGGGTCTCGAACCATTGCGCGCGCTGTGTCTCGACGCTGGTGCGCGCGTTGTCGAGTTCGGCTTCGGCCTTGTCGAGGGCGAGCTGAAACGGCACCGGGTCGATCCTGACGAGCGGCGCCCCGGCCTCGACCGAATCGTGGTCATGCACCATGACCGCCACCACGCGCCCGGCCACCTCCGGCGCGATCTGGGCGATGTCTGCCTTGACGTAGGCATCCTCGGTGCCGACCGTGCGGCCGCCGTGCAGCCACACCGCGCCGCCGGTCAGCGCCAGCAGAAACGGCACCGCGACGAGCAGCACCACGCGAATGACTTTTGGGTGCGGCCGGATCACGGTACGAGTTCCTTCACCGGCGCGGAAGCTGCGGGGCGTTGCGGATCGAGCCCGGGCTCGAGCATCGCCTGGAGCTGGCGCTTGACCCGCCGCATCCATTCGGAAAACTGCTCTCGTTCGAATGCCGACAGAAGCGCCAGCGCATCGTCGACGGTGCGGTCGGCGATCTGCGCCAGCTGAACCTGGATCAGATCCGCCTCGGCGGTCAGGTGGAGACGGTTGACCCGCCGGTCGCTGGCGTCGGGACGGCGCGCGACCCAGCCCTTGTTTTCCATGCGGTCGACCATGCGTCCGGCGGTGGCCTTCTCCACCTCGAGCATCTCGGCAAGCTCCGACTGGGTGGCGCCGGGGTGGCGATGCAGCCGGTTGATCACCAGCCACTGCGACCGGGTCAGGCCGAGCCGGCGCACCCGGCGATCGAAGGCGGTGCGCAGGAGGCGCGCGACGTCGGAGATCAGAAACCCGATGTGACGCTCGTCTTCGGATGACAAGGGGGCGTCTTCGGCTGACAAGGGGGGTTCCCCGCGGTTGTGTGTCTAGGTTATAGTTGCACAGCATACCTTTTATCGGCGGCCAATTCAAGCATGAGCGACAACGCTCCCGAAGAACCGGACACACCCCGGCCGACGACGCTGACGCGGCGGCTGATGATCATGATCTCGGTCGTGCTCGGGTCGACGCTCTATTCGACGACGCTCCTGATCGCGTCAACCCTGTTGCCGCAGATGCAGGGCGCGATGTCCGCCACCCAGGACGAGGTCGCCTGGGTGATGACGTTCAACATCCTCGCCACGGCGGTGGTGACGCCGATGACCGGCTGGCTCGTCGCGCGGTTCGGGCCGCGCCATGTGATGACCGGTTCGATGCTGTGCTTTTCGGTCTTCACCTACCTGTGCGGCGCGGCCGATTCATTGGAAACGCTGGTCTTGTGGCGCATCCTGCAGGGCGCGACCGGCGCGCCGGTCATCCCCTTGTCGCAGAACATCCTGTTCGACAGCTTTCCGCGGCGTCAGCATCGGATGATCATGTCGGTCTACGGCATGGCCGTCGTCGTCGGGCCGGTGATCGGTCCGGCGTTCGGCGGCTATCTCGCCGACATGTACAGCTGGCGCTGGGCTTTTTATCTGCTGGTCCCGGTCGGGGTCGCGTCGTTTGTCGGGCTGCGCTTCAGCATGTTGCCCGACCTGCCGCGCCACCCGGTCAGGCTCGATTGGATCGGCTTCCTCAGCCTCAGCGCGGCGATCTCCGGCGTGCAACTGGTGCTGTCGCGCGGCCAGCGGCTCGACTGGTACGAATCGCCGGAGATCTGGCTGGAGACGTTCGGCGCGGCTGTCGCGTTCTACCTGTTCCTGGCGCACAGCCTGACGGCCCAGAAGCCGTTTCTCAACCTGCGCCTGTTGCTCGACCGCAATTATGCGCTCGGCCTTGCGCTGGTCGGGGTCTTCGGCATGCTCAACGTGACGCCGATGGTGCTGTTGCCGCCGCTCCTGCAGCAGCACGCCGGATATACCGATTCGTTGATCGGCGCGGTGCTGGCCGCGCGCGGCGCCGGCGCGGCCTGCGGGTTTTTCGCCGCCCTCTTCATCGCCAAGCTCGACCCGCGGATCGGCATGACGATCGGTTTCGGGCTGCAGGTGATCTCCGGGCTGTGGCTGATGAGCATCAATCTCGATGTCGATATGGGAGTCCTGATGGCCAACAGCGCGATCCAGGGCAGCGCGATCGGCATCATCTGGGTGCCGCTGACGATCGCCACCTTCGCGACCCTCGAGAGCCGCTATTGGCCCGAGGCGATGGCGGTGTTCCACCTGTTGCGCAACATCGGATCGAGCTTTTTCATCTCGGTGTGCGTCGCCGATATCGTGCGCATCACGGCGCAGAACTACAGCCGCATGAACGAGATGATTTCCCCGTTTAACGACCGGCTGGCGCTCCCTTGGGTGATGGGCGGGTGGAGCACCGACACCCTCCCGGGCCTTGCCCGCCTCGCCAAGGAGGTCAACCGCCAGGCGGCGCTGATCGGCTATCTCGACGCCTTCGGGATGTATACCGCCGCCTCGGCCGCGGCGATCCTCTTGGTCCTCCTGGTCAGCCGCCGCCGCCGCGCCGTTGCCGCTTAGTCTTTATTTGCGAGCAAGGCAGCGAGCACGCGTTCTGCATCAGCTTTGAGTGCAGGGAGATCGCTTCGGACCGCGATCCACACAGTATCCAAATCGACGCGGTCATAGCCGTGACGAAACCAGTTGCCCATCCCCCGAATGTCGTGCCAGGGCTGATTCGGCATTAACTCCAGCGCCGCATCTCCCAGCCGAAATGCCGCCTCGCAGATGCGTTCCATACATCGTTCAATCGCGTCACGCGTGCGCCGGTCCGTTTCGAAATTCTGTTTGGAAAGGCCTGCCGCGTAGCTCTCGATGCGGGCAATGTTGTCCAGGATATCGGACAGACAGTCGGCCGGATCATGTTTAGAAGGCACGGCGGCGATCCCTGTCGATATTGGCCTGTAAGCGTTTCTTTTCGACCGGCTCAGGCAGCAGATCGACTTTGCGGCCGAGTAGTTCGCTGAGGCGTCGCTCGAGGGCGACCAGCCCGAATAAGCCGATGTGCCTATCTCGATCGAGTTCCACCGCGAGGTCGATGTCGCTCTCCGGGCCGGCCTCGCCGCGCGCGACCGAGCCGAACAGCGACAGATGGCGGATGCCGGACGCACGCAACTCCGCCGCATGCGCCTGCAAGCTTGCGACGACCTCGTCGGCCGTGGTGTTTGTGTTCGTATCCATCGGCTGTTCCCGGGCCGAGCATAGCACAACTCAGCTGGGTGACCCGCTGCGCAGGTCGAGCGACCACAGGAGCGCGGCAAAGACGCCCTTGAGGCGCGGCAGCAAAAATCCCGTCAGGGCGACCGTGGCCGGCACGAGCAGACCAAAGATTACCCAGGCCGGCGCGTCTGCCCGTACGGCGACCAGAAAACTCGGCACCATGACATGGCCGACGACCAGGATCGTCGCCCAAGCCGGTCCGTCATCGGCGCGGATGTCACCCAGCACCTCGCCGCAGTTTGCGCAGTGGTCCGACAGTTTGAGATAGGACTGGAACAAGGCGCCCCGGCCGCACAGCGGGCAGCGCAGGCGCAAACCGCGCCGCACCGCCATCCACCGATCGGGGCGCGCGCAGGGTGCTTCGGCGACCATCTCGACCTCCGGGGTCAACCCACCGAAGATGGGGCGGCGGCCGCCTCCGGGTAGACACGGATTTGTCTTGCGACAATACGCCAGCCGGCCGGTATTGCGGGGCGCGCGGCATTCCGGATGGCCCGGGTGAAGGTGCGGCCTGCATCGGCGCCGATGCACCACCCATTGCCGGCTTTTCCTTCGCC
>DATCQF010000550.1:0-2248 GCA_036569735.1 Allostellaceae bacterium
ACTCAACCTCATCCTGAGGAGGCGTGAAGCGCCGTCTCGCAGGACGCGGGCAAGCGCGCGGCGGCGGCTTCGATCATCGCGCGGTCGGGCATCGCGCTTTGCGCGCCGTTTGCGAGGCAGGCGAGGGCGGCGGCGGCGCTCGCCTCGCGCAAGGCGGCGGGAAGTGCGAGCCGGCGTTCGAGTCCAGCCGCCAGCACCCCGACAAAGGTATCGCCGGCGCCGGTCGTATCGACGGGCTCGATCGCCAGCGCCGGAGTGTCGATCCGGCCGCCATCGGCGAGATAGGCGGTCGAGCCTTCGCTGCCACCGGTCACGACGAAAGCCTGACGCAGCCGGCGGGCGACACCCGCCGGATCGGCGCCGAGCGCACCTGCCTCGCCCGCATTGGCGACGAGGATGTCGATCTGGGCGACGTGCGCGGGATCGATCGGCGCGGCCGGGGCGAGGTTCAGCACCGTGCGGGCACCGGCGGCGCGGGTACGGGCGATCAGCGCCCAGTTCTCGGCCGGCGGCACTTCCATCTGGCAGACGAGGATCGTGCCGGAACCGAGGACCGAATCGGGAACACTGTCCGCTTCGGCTGCGTGATTGGCCCCCGGCGCCACCGCGATCAGGTTCTCCCCCGCAGCGCCCACCATGATCGCGGCACAGCCGGTCGGCCGACCGACCCGCCGCACCAGACCGAGATCGACCCCGTGGCGGTGCAAATTCTCCAGCGCGAGGGCGGCGAAGCGATCATTGCCGACCGCCCCCGCCATCGTCACCGACGCCCCCGCGCGGCGCGCCGCCAGAGCCTGGTTGGCGCCCTTGCCACCGGGCAACAGCGCATAGTCGCCGCCGAGCACGGTCTCGCCCGGAAGCGGCAGACGCGGCACCGGCACCAGCACATCGATGTTGATCGAGCCGAAAACGAGGATCACCGCTCAGCACTCTTGTGAGCGGCGCGCGTGGCGCCGACCGGGGTGCGGGTGATAGCATGGGCGGCGCAATCGAGGACGGGTCGCATGTTGGACAATGCCAAGTTGGAAAAATTCGTCGATCATTCCTGGGGCGATTCGATCGTCCCGACCCTCGTCGAATACATCAAGATCCCGAACAAATCGCCGGCGTTCGATCCCGACTGGGCGGCGCACGGCTATATGGAGGAGGCGGTCCGCCTGTTCGAGGGCTGGGCGCGCGAGCGGGTCGCCCTGTTGCCGGGCGCGACGCTCGAGATCGTCCGCCTGCCCGGGCGCACGCCCCTGATGCTGATCGAGGTGCCGGGGAGCGGGACCCCAAATGGCAATAATGGTGGCGCTGGCGATACCGTGCTGCTGTACGGCCACCTCGACAAGCAGCCGGAGATGGTCGGCTGGACCGAGGGTTATGGACCGTGGACCCCGCGGATCGACGGCGACAAGCTCTATGGCCGCGGCGGCGCCGACGACGGGTATGCGGTGTTCGGCGCGCTTACCGCCCTCACGGCGTTGCGCGAGCAAAGGGTGCCGCATGCGCGCTGCGTCCTCGTCATCGAAGCGTGCGAAGAATCCGGCAGCTATGACCTGCCGTTTTACATCGACCACCTCGCCCAGCGGATCGGCCGCCCCTCGCTCGTCGTCTGTCTCGATTCGGGATGCGGCAATTACGACCAGCTGTGGCTGACCACCTCGCTGCGCGGCATCGCCGCCGGCACACTCAGCGTCGAGGTGCTCGACGAGGGCGTCCATTCGGGCGACGCGTCGGGGGTCGTGCCGTCGAGCTTCCGGGTTCTGCGGCAGCTCTTGTCGCGTCTTGAGGACGAGGCGACCGGCGCGGTCATCCCGGCCTCGCTCTATGCCCAGATCCCAGGGGAGCGGGTCGAGCAGGCAAAGCGAGCCGGGGCGGCGCTCGGCGACACCGTCTACAGCAAGTTCCCGTTCGCGGGCGGCACCGGGCCGATGTCGGACGATCTGACCGAACTCGTGCTGAACCGCACGTGGCGCCCGCAACTCGCGGTCATCGGCATTGACGGGCTGCCGCAGCCGGGCGACGCGGGCAATGTGCTGCTGCCCTATACGACCGCGAAGCTCAGCCTGCGCCTGCCGCCGACGCTCGATGCCGAAGCGGCCGGCGCGACGCTGCAACAGCTCTTCGAGGCGGCCCCGCCCTATGGCGCGCGGGTTGCCTTCACGCCGCACGCCGCGTCCCCCGGGTGGAACGCGCCGGCGCTGGCGCCCTGGCTCGCCGCCTCGCTCGCGCGCGCCTCCGAGGCGGCATTCGGCGCGCCGCC
>DATCQF010000551.1:0-7022 GCA_036569735.1 Allostellaceae bacterium
TGCCGGGGGCGGGCGGGGCGACGCGGATCGGGATTTCCGGGCCGCCCGGCGCCGGCAAATCGACGTTTATCGAGCGCTTCGGGCTCGACGGCATCGCGCGCGGGCAGCGCATCGCGGTGCTGGCGGTCGATCCCGGATCAAAGCGCGGCGGCGGCGCGATCCTCGGCGACAAGACACGGATGGCCGAGCTGGCGCGCGCGCCGGCGGCCTATATCCGCCCGTCCTCGGCCGGGAAGGAGAGGGGTGGCGTCGCCCGGCGCACCCGCGAGGCGATCCTCGTGTGCGAGGCGGCGGGGTTCGACACGGTGCTGGTCGAGACCGTCGGCGCCGGGCGGCCCGGAAAACCCGATCCGCGTCGTCCCGCCCGCCCCCGGCAGGATCGCCTCGATCAGCTTCTCGGCGGCGCGGCGATCGTCCGGCCGGGTCGATTCGACAAGCGTAACCGCACGGGCAACGGCACGCCGCGCGCCGCGCCGCAGCGCCAGCACGAGGTCGTCAGAAGCGCTGCTCATCACCCAGCGGGCGCACCGGCCCGTCCTATTCGATGACCTCGTCGGCGCGCGCGAGGAGGGTTTGCGGCACCGTGAGGCCGAGCGCCTTGGCGGTCTTGAGGTTGATCACAAGTTCGAATGTCGTCGGCTGCTGGACCGGCAGATCGGCCGGCTTCTCGCCCTTGAGTATCCTTCCAGCGTAAATACCGACCTGCCCAAAGCCAGCCGCGACGAAGCCGTAGCTAATCAGACCGCCGGCATCCACGTATTCACGCGAGTCATACATCGTCGGAACGGCATGGCGTAACGCCAGCGCCAGGATCTGCTCGCGCCGGCTGTAGAAGAACACACTGGGGCTGACGACGAGCGCGTCGGCATGCAGTTGAACGAGGGAGGCAAAGGCGGTGTCAATCTCACTTTCGCTGCCGGCCTTCAGGATGTGGAGTTGCACCCCCGTTGCGCGTGCCGCTTCCAGCGCGTTTCCAATCACCCGTTCGGTAATGTTTGGGTTCGCGAGCAGGGCAATCAACTTGGCCTGGGGAGCCAGCTCGGAAAGGAGCTGGAGTCGGTTAGGCATGAGTTCGACGTTAAAACGGCTAATACCGGTGACGTTGCGGCCCGGCCGCGTGAGACTAGCGACGAGGCCATCCGTGACCCGGTCGGTGCCGATCACGAAGACAATAGGGATCGTTGAAGTAGCATTTTTGACCGCGAGCGACGCCCCGCCGGCCGCCACGATCAAATCGACCTTGAGGGCGACGAGGTTGGCCGCCAGCGCCGGCAGTCGATCGGAGTGGCCTTCCGCCCAACGGTATTCAATCGCAACGTTTTGGCCGTCGACATAGCCATTTTCGCTCAGCCCCCGGTGGAAGGCGGCCAAATTCGTTGCACTCGGGCCGGGCGAACCAGCGCCAAGAAACCCGATCACCGGCATTGCCTTCTGCTGCGCGCGTGCGGCGAGCGGCCACGCGATTGCCGCACCGGCGGCAATCCTGATGAACTCGCGGCGCTTCATTCGATGACCTCGTCGGCGCGGGCGAGGAGGGTTTGCGGCATGGTGAGGCCGAGCGCCTGTGCAGTCTTGAGATTGACGACCAGCTCGAATTTGGTTGGCTGTTGCACCGGCAGGTCGGCCGGCTTGGCGCCCTTGAGGATCTTTCCGGCGTAAATGCCAATCTCACGAAAGACAGCGGGGAGGTTGGGTCCATAGCTGATCAGGCCGCCGGCTACGGCGAATTCACGCCACGGATAGATCGCCGGAACGGCATGGCGTGATGCCAATGCCACCAGCTGTTCGCGCCGGTTGAAGAAGAACGGATCGGCGGCGTCGAGGAGCGCGCCAGCTTGCAGTTGGACGAGAGAGGCGAAGGCGGCGTTGATCTCGCTTTCGGTGCCGGCCTTCAGGATAGGAAGCTGCACCCCCTTCGCGCGCGCCGCTTCCTCCATGTCTCGTATTATGCGCTCGGTAACCGCCGGAACGTTCGGGTTGACGAGCATGGCGATCATCCTGGCCTGGGGAACCAGCTCGGAAAGCAGCTCGAGCAGCTTGGGTGTCAGTTCGCCGACGACCATGCCGAAGCCCGTGAGGTTGCCGCCCGGCCGGGCGAGACTGGCGACCAGGCCGTCCGCGACCGGCTCGCCGGTCCGGAAGACGATCGGGATCGTCGAGGTGGCGTTTTTCGCCGCGAGTGCCGTAGGGGTGCCGCCGACCGCTACGATCACATCGACCTTGCGGCCGACGAGATCGGCGGCCAGTGCGGGCAACCGATCATAGTGGCCCTCCGCCCCGCGGTGTTCGATCGCCACGTTCTGTCCCTCGACATAGCCGGTTTCACTCAACCCCTGGCGGAACGCGGCCATAAACGGTGAATTCGGGTCGGGCGACCCGGTGACGAGGTAGCCGATCACCGGCATCGCCTTCTGCTGCGCGCGTAGGGCGCGCGGCCACGCGAGCGCCGCACCGCCGAGCAGCGCGATCAACCCTCGCCGGTTCATTCGATCACCTCGTCGGCCAAGCAAAACACCGCCATAATGCCGTCACCATTAAGTGTTATGTTTTCAAGTGATCCTCGCCGATCGCCGCGTTGCTTCGGACGGTCTGCCGGGCGGTTCCGCCAACCACAGCCAATTCCCTGCCGATTCCCTGCTATGACGATGCAATTCCCTGCTCGGCGCAATAAAATTGCCTGCTGTCATTCCCGGTAAGTTCCCGCAAACCCCATTTTTTCAATAGGTTATAGTGCGACACCCGAGATTTTTCCCGTTAATTTCCCTGTTAGCAGGGAATTGACCCGCTCACCCTAATGCGCCTCGTCCCAGCTTCGCGCCCAGCCGGTTTCGACGACGAGCGGCACCGAGAGTTCGCAGCGCGGCGCGCAGGCGGCTTCCATGACCTCCTTGACGAGCCGGGCGGTCGCTTCGACCTCGTCTTCAGCCACCTCGAACAGCAATTCGTCGTGCACCTGCAAGAGCATCCGCGCCTTGAGCCCGGCGGCCTCAAGTGCCGCCGGGACCCGGCCCATCGCGCGCTTGATGATGTCGGCGGCCGAGCCCTGCAGGGGGGCGTTGATGGCCTGGCGCTCGGCACCGGCGCGGCGCGCCGGGTTGGCGTCGCGGATGCCGGGGATGAAGCATTTGCGGCCGAAGATCGTCTCGACATAGCCGGCGCTGCGGGCCTCGACCTTGATCTTTTCCATATAGGCGCGGATCGCCGGGAAGCGCTCGAAATAGGCCCGGATGTAGGCCGCCGCCTCGCTCTGCGCGACGCCGATCTGGTTGCCGAGGCCAAACGCGCTGATGCCGTAGATGATGCCGAAATTGATCGCCTTGGCGCGCCTGCGGGTTTGCGCGTCCATCCGGTCGAGCGGCACCCCGAATACCTCGCTCGCGGTCAGCGCGTGGATGTCGTGGCCCTCCTGGAAGGCGCGCTTCAGCTCGGCGACATCGGCGACATGGGCGGCAAGGCGCAACTCGATCTGGCTGTAATCGGCCGACAGCAACACATGCCCCGGCTCGGCGATGAAGGCGCGGCGGATTTTCCTCCCTTCCTCGGTGCGGACCGGGATGTTCTGGATGTTGGGCTCAGACGACGACAGCCGCCCGGTCGCCGTCGCCGCCAGCGCAAACGAGGTGTGCACGCGCCCCGTTTTGCTGTCGATCTGGTGCCCGAGCGCATCGGCATAGGTCGATTTGAGCTTGGTCAGCTGGCGCCATTCGAGGATTTGCGCCGGTACCGGATGCAGCGGCGCGAGCGTCTCCAGGACCCCGGCATCGGTGCCATAGGCGCCGGTCTTGCCCTTCTTGCCACCCGGCAGCTGCAGCTTTTCGAACAGCACGTCGCCCAGTTGCTTGGTCGAGCCGATGTTGAAATCGTTGCCGACATCGCGCCAGATTGTCCGTTCGAGATCGGCGATGCGGCGGGCGAAATCGCGCGACAATTCGAGGAGCGCGGCGCGGTCGACCTTGACCCCCTCGTCCTCCATCGCCGCGACCACGGGCACCAGCGGGCGCTCGATCGTCTCGTAGAATGCGCTCATGTGCTCGCGCACGAGGCGCGCCTTCAAGAGCAGATGGAGGCGCAGCGCCGCGTCGGCCCGTTCGGCGGCGAAATCGCGCGCCGCCGCCGGCGCGACCTCGGCGAACGAAATGAGGCTCTTCGCCGTGCCGATCAGCCCCTTCAGCGAGCCGAGTTCGTGCGTGAAGGCGCGCCGGGTCAGCCCCTCGATGGTGTGCTCGACCTGGCCGCCGTCGAGCACGTAGGACATCAGCATCGTACAGTCATAGGGATGGAGGAGGATGCCATGGCGCCGCAAAACGTGCGCCGCGCCCTTCATGTCGTGGCCGATCTTCAAGACCCCGGGGTTTTCGAAGAGCGGCTTCAGCCGCTGGATCGCCGCGTAGAGCGACAGCTTATTTGGGCTGTCCGGCGCCGCGAGCAGGTCGGCCGGGGCATGCCCCAATGGCAGATAGGCCGCCATCCCCGGCGCCAGCGCCAGCGCCAGGCCGCACAATGCCGGACGGGTCCCGCCGATGACGCTCGGCGCCGGCCAGATCGCGACCACACCGGCCTGCTCGGCCGCCTCGATCCAGTGTTCGAGGCCCTCCACGGTGTCGACGATCGTGTAGCTGCGCGGCGCCGAGAACGGCAGGATGTCGGGGATCACCGGCTCGCTCGGCCCGCCTGCAACCACCGCCGCGGCGGCGGCCGGGCCGGAGAGACGCTGCGCCATCCGGGTCGCCAGCGCGCGGAACTCCATCTCCTTCAAGAAGGGCAGCAGCGTCTCGAGATCGATCGGCCTCACCCGCAAATCCGCCAGCGGGCAGGGCAGCGGCACATCGTCGTCGAGCTTGACCAGCTCCTTCGACAGCCGCGCCTTCGCCTCGTGCTCGATCAGGGCCTCGCGGCGCTTCGGCTGCTTGATCTCGTGCGCGTGGGCGAGCAGGGTTTCGAGGTCGCCATAGGTGTTGATCAATTCGGCCGCGGTCTTGACCCCGATCCCGGGAACCCCCGGCACGTTGTCGACGCTGTCGCCGCACAGCGCCTGGACTTCGACGACCTTGTCGGGCCCGACACCGAATTTCTCGCGCACCTCCGCGTCGCCGATCGGCCGGTTGCGAATCGGGTCGAGCATCGTCACGTGGTGGTTGACCAGCTGCATCATGTCCTTGTCGGACGACACGATCGTCACCGTCGCGCCGGCCTCGACCGCGTGCCGGGCATAGGTCGCGATCAGATCGTCGGCCTCGAAATCGGGGACGTCGATCTTGCACACGCCAAAGGCATCGGTGGCCTGCCGCACCAGCGCGAATTGCGGGACGAGGTCGGCCGGCGTCTCCGAACGGTTGGCCTTGTACTGGTCGTAGAGGCGGTTCCTGAACGAGCTGCCGGAGTGGTCGAAGACGACGGCGATGTGGTCGGCGTCGGTCTCCGACAACAGCTTGGCCAGCATGTTGCTGAAGCCGAGGACGGCCGCCACCGGCGTCCCGTCGGCGCGGGTCAACGGCGGCAGCGCGTGATAGGCGCGAAAGATGAAGCCCGAGCCGTCGATCAGAAAGACGTGATGCGGCGCCGCCGACGCGACTGGCGTCGGTGCGGCCCCGGTGGCGGTGATGGTGGCGGTGGCGGCGATGTCGTTCATGCGCGGCTCCTCCCGGCTGGCGGGCCAGGCAAATCTCGATGCACGAATTTTACCGCAAAGCCCGCCCGGGAGTCGCGCCGGACGCGGAGAAATCGCAAAACAGCGCCCTCGGCGCGGCCTCGGCGGAATCTCAGCGCAACCTCAGCGCCCCAGGTGCTGAAAATCGGGCCGTTTCACGGCGCTCCGGCCGGGCGCGGCGCCGGGGGGTCGCCGGGCCTCTCGCCGGCCACGCGGGCGACCGTGCGGTTGACGAACAGGCGCGAGCAATAGGGGCACTCGACGCGGCCCGCCGGCGCGAGGTTCAGGTATACCCTGGGGTGGCCGAGCGCCCCGCCGCCACTGCAGGCCGCCACCATCTCGTCCGTCTCGATGGTCTCGAAAGGGGTCATCAGCAATCCGGAAAATGCCGCACGCGTGCCGTGGGTGTCGTGGGCCCGGCGGGTTGACCGGCGGGCGCCTGACCGTCTAATGGGCCGGATGATACGCGTTGCCGCGGGACAATCAATGATCTGCTCGCCCGAACCTGCCTGCCGCAACAGGGCGCCGCGGCGCCGGCGCCGATGGCGGGCTGTGCTGGTCGCGCCGCTCTTGCTGCTGGCGAGCTGTGCGCCCGCGGCCGATACCGGGATCGACCTCGCCAGCCCCGCGCCGCCGCACCCTGGGGCCGCGGCCGAGGCGCGCGCACCGGCGCGCTTCACCGACAGCGAATTCATCGCCGGTGACGGAGCCCGGTTGCCGCTGCGTCAATGGTTGCCCAAGGGCCGTGTTGCGGCGGTCATCCTCGGGCTGCACGGGTTCAACGACTACAGCGCCGCGTTCGCCATGCCGGCGCAGATTTGGGCGGCGCGCGACATCGCCACCTATGCCTACGACCAGCGCGGGTTTGGCGGCGCCCCGGGCCGCGGACTGTGGGCCGGCGAAGCGCAGCTTGCCGTCGACGCGATTACCGCGAGCCGGCTCCTGCGCGTCGCCTATCCCGGCCGGCCGCTCTACCTGCTCGGCGAAAGCATGGGCGGCGCTGTCGCGATCCTGGCGGCGACTGGAGCCATCGCCGGGATGCTCCCCGGGCAACGCGCAATGCCGGTCGCCGAGGCCGACGGCGTCATCCTCAGCGCTCCGGCGGTTTGGGGCCGGGCGACGATGGACCTCTGGCCGAAGCTCGCGCTGTTCGCCGGGGTGCGCCTGTTTCCGGAGATGGTTCTGAGCGGGCGGCAGGTGCGGATCCTCGCCTCCGACAATTTGCCGATGCTGCGGGCGCTGGCCCGTGACCCGATGGTGCTGAAGGGCGCCCGCATCGACGCGGTCTACGGCCTCGTCGATCTGATGGACGACGCACTCGCCGCGGCGCCGCGTCTCGCCCGGCCGACCCTCTTGCTGTACGGCGCGCATGACC
>DATCQF010000552.1:0-6815 GCA_036569735.1 Allostellaceae bacterium
GATCACGGCATTGATGAGGGCGGGCTTGCCCGACGCGAGGGCTTCGGTCAGCGCCCGGGTGAGGCTCGGCGTGTCCGTGACGTGGTAGCCGGCGCCGCCGAACGCCTCGATTATCTTCTCATAGCGCGCGTCGCGCAGGAGCCCCGTTGGGGTGTAGGCGGTGCCGGGCGCGTCGCCGCGGTAGACGCCGTTATTGTTGAAGATGATCGTCGTCACCGGCAGCTCGTAGCGGCAGATCGTTTCGATCTCCATGCCGCTGAACCCAAAGGCGCTGTCGCCCTCGATGGCGACGACGGGCTTGCCGGTCACCGCGGCGGCGCCGACGGCATAGCCCATGCCGATCCCCATGACGCCCCAGGTGCCGCTGTCGAGGCGGTGGCGGGGCTTATCCATGTCGATGATGTTGCGGCCGAAATCGAGCGTGTTGGCGCCTTCGTTGACGATGTAGACATCGGGCTGGGTGGCGAGCGCATTGCGAACGGCGCGCAAGGCGGAGGAAAAATTCATCGGGCTCGGATCGGCGTTGAGGCGGGCTGCCATGCGCTCGATGTTCTGCTGCTTCCGCTTCTCGATCTCGCCCGTCCAGGCCGCCTGGCGCTTCACCTGTCCGGGCTTCAGCGCGGCATTGAACGCCGCGAACACGCTCTTGATGTCGCCGGCGACCGGCGCGGCGATCGCCCGGTTGCTGTCGAACTCGGTCGGCGAGATGTCGACCTGGACAAACCGGGTGGCGGCGGACCACAAGGGCGCCCTGCCGTGCGACAGGAGCCAGTTGAGCCGCGCGCCGACCACCATCACGACGTCGGCGTTGCCGATCGCATACGAGCGCGCGGCGGCGGCCGATTGCGGATGGTCGTCGGGCAGGAGCCCCTTGGCCATCGACATCGGCAGGAACGGCATGCCCGTCGTTTCGATAAACGAGCGGATTTCTGCGTCGGCCCGCGCATAGGCCGCGCCCTTGCCGAGGATCGCGAGCGGGCGCTGCGCGCTCGCCAGGAGGGCGAGGGCGCGCGCGACCGATTGGGGCGCCGGGGGAGATTGAGGCGCCGGGTCGACGACCTTGACCAGCGATTTCTTCGCGCTCTCCACATCGAGCGCGGCGCCGAGCACCTCGGCTGTCAGGTCGAGATAGACGCCGCCCGGGCGCCCCGAGGAGGCGGCCCGGATCGCCCGCGCGATGCCGATGCCGATGTCCTGCGGGCGGTTGATGCGGTAGGCCGCCTTGGCAAAGGGCCGTGCAGCGGCGAGCTGATCCATCTCCTCATAATCGCCCTGCTCCAGATCGACGATCGCCCGGTCGCTCGACCCGCTGATGAGGATCATCGGGAAACAATTGGTCGTGGCGTTGGCCAGCGCGACCAGCCCGTTCATGAAGCCCGGGGCCGACACCGTCATGCAGATCCCCGGCTGCTGCGTCAGATACCCGGCGATCGCCGCCGCGTTCCCGGCCGACTGCTCGTGCCGAAAACCGATGTACCGAATCCCCTCATTCTGCGCCAGCCGCAAGAGATCGGTGATCGGGATGCCGGCCACCCCATAGATCGTATCGACCCCGTTCAGCTTCAGCGCCTCCACCACCAGGTGAAACCCGTCGGTCATGTCCGGTGCGGTCGTATCGTCTGCGCTCATATCGTCCACCATTCCCCAAATCGTAGGGCGGAAAAGCGAAGCGCCTTCCGCCGATGGTCGGTGCCAGCTTGGTGGATTGCGCCGCGCTTTTCCACCCTACATTCTGGGCGCTCCCGTTGCACCGCCTCTCAGGGGAGCCGCTGGCAAAACGCAGCGATTGCCTGGAGGTTTCTACCGTAATAAACGGGTTGGCCGCTCGGTGGCGACGCAGACGAAGGCGGAATGCGCTGCGCTTTTCCGCCCTACGCTTCACGCAAAAGCGGGTTGCCGAACTCCGTGGTATACCGTATATCTCAGGTATGACCGAAGCCAGCCTGCGCCCTGGCGCCACCCTCGACATGCCGCGGCTGGACACCGGCACCACCTTCCGCGATCTCGCCTATGCCGCGTTGAAGCGGGCGATCTGCGCGATGGACATCTACGGCCATCCGGAAGAAATCCGGCTTGACGAGCGGCGGCTGTCGGAGGGGCTCGGGGTGAGCCGCACGCCGATCCGCGAGGCGATGACCCTCCTCGAACAGGAGGGTTTTGTCCGGACCCGCCCGCGCCGCGGCATCTATGTCGTGCGCAAATCGAAGCGCGAGATCGTCGAGATGATCACGGTCATGGCGGCGCTCGAAAGCATGGCGGCGCGGCTCGCCGCCGTGCGCGCGACAGATTCGGAAGTTGCCGATCTGCGCCGGCTGATGGACGCCTTTCGCGATGGCGATGGTTCGACCAATGGGGGCGCGCGGCTCGCCGAGTATTCGGATGCGAACATCGCCTTTCATCAGGCGATCATCAAGATGAGCGGCTGCGCGATGCTCGCCGACATGACCGAAAACCTGTTCATCCACATGCGCGCGATCCGCAAGATCACGATCCACCAGGACAACCGGGCGGCGCGTTCGGTCGTCGACCACATGGCGATCATCGAGGCGCTCGAGCGGCGCGACCCCGAACTCGCCGAACGCCTCGCGCGCGAGCACGCGCTGGGGCTCGCCCAGCATGTCGAGCAGCACGGCGATTTTCTCGACACGACACGCGACGATGTTTGAATGACCCGTCGTCCTGAACACCCGATTGTCATTCCGGGGCGCGCCCCTTGGCGCGAACCCGGAATCCATGAACGTCAGCCTGTGGTCATGGATTCCGGGTCTACCGCTGCGCGGCATCCCGGAATGACACTCAAAAGCCGGAGAACGACATGAGCAAAGCACTCGAAGGCGTTCGCATCCTCGATCTGGGGCATGTCCAGGCGGCGCCGACGGCGACGCAGCTGTTGGCCTGGATGGGCGCCGACGTCATCAAGGTCGAGCTGCCCGGGCGCGGCGACATCACCCGCGGCCAGCTGCAGGACGTGAAGGGCGCCGACAGCCTCTATTTCACGATGCTGAACTCGAACAAGCGCTCGATCACGATCAACATGAAGACGCCCGGCGGCAAGAAGATCCTCGAGGAGCTGGTGCGCCGCTCGGACATCGTCGTCGAGAATTTCGGGCCCGGTGTGCTCGATCGCCAGGGCTTCACCTGGGCGCGCTTCCAGGAGCTCAACCCGCGCATCATCTACGCCTCGATCAAGGGGTTCGGCCCCGGCCGCTACGCCGATTTCAAGGCCTACGAGAATGTCGCGCAATGCATGGGCGGGGCGGCCAGCACCACGGGGTGGGACGACGGCCCGCCGACCGTGACCGGCGCCCAGATCGGCGACAGCGGCACCGGGCTGCACCTCGTCGCCGGCATTCTGGGCGCCCTCTTCCACCGCGAGCGCACCGGCAAGGGCCAGCGCGTCGAGGTGGCGATGGTGGATTCGGTATTGAATTTGTGCCGGGTCAAGATGCGCGACCAGCAGCGCATCATGAAGGGGCCGCTCACGGAATACCCCAAAAAGGAGTTCGGCGACGCGGTGCCGCGCGCCGGCAACGCCTCGGGCGGCGGCCAGCCGGGCGCCGCGTTGCGCTGTTCGCCGGGCGGCCCCAACGACTACATCTATGTCATCATCCAGCCGCCGTGCTGGGCGCCCTTGATGAAGATCGTGGGCCGCGAGGAGCTGATCACCGACCCGCTTTACGCGACGCCGGCGGCCCGCCTCCCGCGTATCCCCGAATGCTTCGCGCTGATCGAACAATGGACCAAGACCAAGACCAAGAACGAGGTCATGGCGATATTGAACGAGTTCGACATACCGTGCGGCCCGATCCTCTCGATGAAGGACATCTACGAGGACAAAGAGCTCTACGGGCGCGGCATGCTGGTCGAGATCGACCACCCGACGCGCGGGCGTTATGTCCAGGTCGGCTCGCCGATCAACCTGTCGGACTCGCCGGTCGAGGTCGAGCGCTCGCCGCTCCTGGGCGAACACACCGACGAAGTGCTGGGCTGGCTCGGTTACGGCGACGGCGATATCGCCAAGCTGCACGAAGACGGGGCGGTATAATCTCCGCGGCAACCTCGGTCGCCGTAGGAGATCTCGTGCTTTTCGGGCCGGCGCGTCAAACCAGAGGAGTAGAATGGAGATCAGAGCGGTCCTCTGCGCCTTCGCGGGCGGAGGGGCAAAGGATCGCGGCTGAGGGCTTTGAAGGACACCATGCGATGACCGACCAGACGCATCCCCTGTTGCACGACATCCCCATTGGGATCGATGCCGCCGGCCAGCGTCACGAGACCGACTCCTTGGGCGGCATCGAGGTTCCGGCCGACCGCTATTGGGGAGCCGAGACCCAGCGCAGCCTGGTTCATTTCGCGATCGGCGACGACCGCATGCCAAAGCCGGTCTATCGCGCCTACGCCTACGTCAAGAAGGCGGCGGCATTGGTCAACGCCGCTTCCGGGCGGCTGCCCAAATGGAAGGCGGACGCCATCGTGCGCGCCGCCGACGAGGCGATCGGGGGCCTGCTCGACGACCACTTTCCGCTCTCTGTCTGGCAGACCGGCTCGGGCACGCAATCCAACATGAACCTCAACGAGGTATTGTCCAACCGCGCGATCCAGCTGCTCGGCGGCAGGATCAGCAGCAAGGAGCCGGTGCACCCGAACGACGACGTCAACATGGGGCAGTCGTCGAACGACACGTTCCCGACCGCGATGCACATCGCCGCAATCCTGGAACTGGAGAAGCGTCTGCTGCCTCATGCCGAGGCGCTGGCCACCGCAATCGAGGCCAAGGCGAACCAATGGATGGATGTGGTCAAGACCGGGCGCACCCACCTGATGGACGCGGTGCCGCTCACCGTGGGACAGGAATGGTCGGGCTGGGCCCACCAGATCCGCGACGCCCTGACGCGTATCCGCGCAACCGAAGCTGGCCTCTTCGAGCTGGCGGCCGGCGGCACCGCGGTCGGCACCGGGCTCAACGCACCACCCGGCTTCAGCCGCGAGATCGCCGAGAAGATCGCCGAACTGACCGGCTATCCGTTCGTCAGCGCGCCCAATAAATTCGCGGCGCAGGGCTCGCTCGACGCGATGGTGGCGGCGATGGCCGCGCTGCGCGGTCTCGCCGTGGCGCTGATGAAGATCGCCAACGACATGCGCTGGCTCGCCTCGGGCCCGCGCTGCGGCCTCGGCGAGCTTATATTGCCGGAAAACGAGCCGGGCTCGTCGATCATGCCGGGCAAGGTCAACCCGACCCAGCAGGAGGCGATGGTGATGGTCTGCATCCAGGTGATCGGCGAGGACAATGCGGTCGCGTTCGCCGGCAGCCAGGGCAATTTCGAGCTCAACGCGATGCGCCCGATCATCATCAACAATTTCCTTCATTCGGCCCGCATCCTGGGCGATGCTTGCGACAAGCTGCGGCGCTATTCGGTCGAGGGGGCGCGGCTCGACCGCGCGCGCATCGCCGAGATGGTCGGGCGCTCCTTGATGCTGGTCACCGCGCTCAGCCCGGAGATCGGCTACGACAAGGCTTCCGCGATCGCCCACAAGGCGAATGACGAGGGTCTCACCTTGAAAGAGGCAGCACTCGGGTCCGGTTACATCGACGCGCAGCGCTTCGACGCGATCGTCGATCCCGCGAAGATGGTCGGCCACGGCGTCGCCGGCAGCTGAGGGCAGCCGGAGATGCAAGCCTCATCCCATCCGCAGCACGATCGGCGCGTCCATCCCGGGTCGGGGCGGCGGCGCGGGCCGGATCACCCGAAAGGCCGCCAGGTCGATCCGGCGGCGCTCTCGGAGGTTCAGGCACTGCTCGGCGAGCGCGAGCGCCGGGCCGACCTGTTGATCGAGCACCTCCATCTGCTGCAGGACCATTTCGGCTGCCTGCATGCCCGCCATCTGGTGGCCTTGGCCGAGGAGATGCACCTCGCGCTGGCCGAGGTTTACGAGGTCGCCTCGTTCTACGCCCATTTCGACATCGTGATGGACGACGAGGCGCCGCCGCCGGCGCTGACCGTGCGGGTGTGCGACAGCCTCAGCTGCGCGCTGAACGGCGCCGACAGCCTGCTCGGCGAACTGCGCGACAGGCTCGGCGCCCAACTCGGCGATGGCGTGCGGGTGGTGCGGGCGCCGTGCATGGGCGGCTGCGACAAGGCCCCGGTCGTGGCGATCGGCCATGCCTTGCACGAGCATGCCACGCCCGACAGCGTCGCCGCCGCATGCGCCTCCGGTCACAGCCACCCTGCCCTTCCCGCCTATCCCGGCCTTGATGCCTATCGCGCCGGCGGCGGCTACCAGCTGCTGCAATCGTGTCTCTCGGGCGCACGCCAGGTCGAGGAGATCATCACCGCGCTCGAAGGCTCCGGGCTGCGTGGGCTCGGCGGCGCCGGCTTTCCGACCGGGCGCAAATGGCGCTTCGTGCGCCAGGAGCCGCGCCCGCGCCTCCTCGCGGTCAACGCCGACGAGGGCGAGCCCGGCACCTTCAAGGACCGCTATTTCCTCGAAACCGACCCGCACCGGTTTATCGAGGGGATGCTGATCGCGGCCTGGGCGGTCGAAGCGGCGGAAACCTACATCTACCTGCGCGACGAATACCCGCAATGCCGTGCGATCCTCGAACAGGAGATCGCCGCGGTCGAGGCAGCCGGGCTCGCGCCTCACACGAAGATTCATCTGCGGCGCGGCGCCGGCGCCTATATCTGCGGCGAGGAAACGGCGATGCTGGAAAGCATTGAGGGCAAGCGCGGATTGCCGCGGCACAAGCCGCCGTTTCCCTCGCAGGTCGGCCTGTTCGGCCGGCCGACTCTGATCAACAATGTCGAGACCCTCTATTG
>DATCQF010000553.1:0-1769 GCA_036569735.1 Allostellaceae bacterium
GGCTCTCCTAACGGCGCGATACCCGCAGTACCGCGCGATGCACATCGAAGAATTGCCGGTCATCGCGTTGCGCATCGCGCGGGCGACCGATTGGGGCGAGTTGTCGGACGGGTGATAGTGAGTGGCGCCGTCACCTCGAGCGCCGTTCCACCGCCTGCCGTAGTCTTCCGGCCACCGGGTCTCCGGCCGCCGCGCGGTCGGACACGCTGATCGCGGCGGTGATGGCCGCTGTGCTCGGCGTGTTCGTCATCTGGGGCGTCGGCTTCGCGCCGATCGGCGCGCTGCACAACGCGGCGCACGATACCAGGCACTCGATGGCGTTGCCCTGCCATTAGCGTCTGATGGCGGCCTTCCGCCGGCTGGTATCCGCAGCACTCTGCGCGGGGCTCCTCTCCGGCATCCTGGCCTGGGTCGCGCATCAGATCGGCACGGTGCCGCTGATCCTCGAGGCCGAGAGCTACGAAGCGGCAGCACAGCATGCGAGTGCGCCTGCGCACGGTGCCGCGGCGGGGCATCTGGACGCCTCCGACAGCGGGGCACCCGAGACGAGAGTCGAGCGGGCGCTCTATACGCTGGCCGCCGATGTTTTGGCCGGAATCGGGTTTGCCCTCTTGCTCGCGGCTGGGCTCACCTTGCGCGGCGGCGCGGTTAGCTGGCGCGAGGGGCTGTTCTGGGGCCTGGCCGGGTTTGCGACGTTTACCCTGGCGCCGGGACTGGGGCTCCCGCCCGAGCTCCCCGGCAGCGAAGCCGCCCCGCTCGTCGGGCGCCAGCTGTGGTGGCTCGTGACGACAATCGCCACCGGGGGCGCACTCGCGCTGATCGCCTTTACCCGGCGACCGGGCTACGCGATCATCGCGGCGATCCTCATTGTGGCGCCGCATCTTTACGGTGCTCCACAGCCCATCGGACCCGCCGCCGCGCCCGAGGCGCTGACCCACCGGTTCGTGGTGGCGGTGACGCTGGTCAGCTTGTTGTTCTGGCTCACCCTTGGGGCTGCCACCGGCTACTTCTACCGCCGCTTCGAGCCGCGCACCGGCCAGGTTCGGGGCCGGCTCAGAAGTTGAAGGTGGTCCTGACGCCGAGCACCAGGGCGTCGCGGATCGTCCCGGCGCCGGTCGGTTTCGCGATGTTTCCGCCGGGATGGATCACGTATTGCAGGTCGGGCTGCAGCGACCACCCTGGAACGAGGCTGATGTTGTAGGTCACCTCGACGAGAGCCTCGTGGTCGCGCACCGGCGTAGGCGGGCCGGCCAGGCGATCGGCGAGGGCGGCCTCATCGCTGATCCGCCCATACGCGACGCCGATCGTAAGCAAATCGTCGGGCCGATCGACGAGCAGGCCCTTGAAGCCAAAACCGCCATCGGCATACCAGGTCACCAGATTGCGGTCGGATGGTGCCCCGCCCAGGCGCATGAATACATTGAGACCCTGCTCCTCGCCGGCGGTACGGCGCCATACCATCTGATCGGCGATCGCGTACACCCCCCAATCCCCATGCCGGACGGGCGCGTCGGTCAACTGGTCGGTAAACGTTCCGGTCTCGCGCCAGCCGCCGATCTTGTAGGTGCCGGGCAGATAGGTCGCCGTCTTGCCCTGGTTTACGCCGTATTCCAGCTCGCCCAGCCACAACGTGCCGCCGGAGAGGCTGAAGGTGGTGCCGCTCGGATTGCAGATTTGCGGATTGGTCGTACAGCCGCTCCCGGCCGGATTGCCGCTGAACGCCGCCGTGCGCAGCGTCAAATCGTCAACCGGCTTCAGCTGAAGGCCTG
>DATCQF010000554.1:0-1834 GCA_036569735.1 Allostellaceae bacterium
GGGCAAGCCACCCTCTCCCGCCGTGCGGGAGAGGGGTTTTGCCCGGCGCCAGTCTTCGCCGGCCCGCCAGACCGGCGCGGCGAGGTGGTCGGCCTCGCGCGAAACGGTTACTTTCGGCACCGGCAAGCGAGAGCGGGAGAGAAATCATGAAGCTGGTTCTTTTTCAGGCTGCCGGAGAGGCCGAGCCGCAACCGGGGCTCTTGACCGAGCGCGGTGTCGTGGGGATCGCCGGCGCGGTGGCGAAGAGCTACACCCCGCAGTTGACGATGGTAGGCATCATCGACGATTTCGACCGTCTGCGCCCGGCGCTAGATAAGCTGGCGGCGGAGGGCGAGGCCCGCCCGCTCGATGCCGTGCGTTTGCGCCCGCCATTGCCGCGCCCGGGAAAAATCCTCTGCTGCATCGGCAATTACTGGGAGCATGCGCAGCGCGAGCCGCGCGCCCTCAACATGTTCATGAAGAACCCCGAGGCGGTGGTTGGCCCGGGCGACACGATCATCCTGCCGGAACTGACCGAGCCGTGGATCTTCATGCACGAAGCGGAACTGGCGCTCGTCATCAAGGGCCCGGCCAAGAAGATCCGGCGGGAGGATTGGCGCGGCGCCGTCTTCGGCTATACCGGGCTGATCGACGTGTCGGCCCGCGGCGAGGGCCGGCGCACCTGGAAGGCCGGCAGCTGGCTCGGCAAATCCTTCGACACCTTCGCCCCAATTGGGCCGTGCATCACGACGGCCGACGAGATCCCCGACCCCAACAATGTCGTCGTCCGCTTCTGGGACGACGGCCAGTTGCGCCACCACTACAACACCGACGACATGGAGCACCGGGTTCCCGAGCTCGTCGAGTTCGCCTCCTCGATCATGACCCTCAACTCGGGCGACCTCATCGCCTGCGGCACCAACCACGAGGGGTTGGGCGCCTTGCAGGACGGGGAAAGCGTCGAGATCGAGGTGGAGCGGATCGGCCGGATGCGGCTCAGCGTTGTCGACCCCTTGAAGCGCAGCTGGGAGCGCGGCGTCTACATGGGCGCCGATTCGACCAACCCCGAGGCGGTCAAGCGCCACCGCCCGCAGGGCTGAGCGGGCGCCCCAGCCCCCCTCTTCAGCCGCTCGGGGCGCCTTGCGCGGGGCGGCCGTGGATATGGACATGGACCCCGCCCGACTCCTCGAGGATCCGCAGGGCGCGCAACTCGATTTCCGAATCGGCGCAGCGCACCCATAAGAGGGCCGCGCCTGCGGTGAGCGCGGCGGCGAACTCCTCGCGGTGCGGCGGGCCGGCATAATCGTCGAACAGTTCCTTCAACGCCGCGCCGCCGAGCCCGGCGCCGACCAGGGCCGCGACGGTCGCGGCGATCGGGCCCCCCGATACCAGGACGATGCCGGCGACCGTCAAGGGCGCGATGTATTTGAGCTCGTCGCTGAGGCTCGCCGCGATCAAGTCGCCCGATTTTTCCTCGGCGGTGCTCAGCGGCTGGTGCGAGGCGAGCACCGACAGATCGCTCGGCTCGAAACCGCCGGCGAGCAGCGCCCGGACAGCGCTCTTGAAATGCTCGCGGTCGGGGAACGAGGCGACCGCTTCGCGGATCACCGGAAACTGCGGGGCGGCTGCGATCATCGTGATCCTCCGTTGCGCGACCCCGTAACTCAACAGACGAGCCACGCTGTCCGGGGCGCTTTCCCCTATGTTAACGTCAAACACGCGCAGCCCGCTCGCTCCGTTTCCCGGTTTTGCCTGGTTTGATCTGGCGCTGATGACCGCAGAGAATTTCCGCGACCCTGATCCGCCGCCCGCGGCGGCGCCATCCGCGGGGTCTTCGGGCGCGGCATCGAGCCCG
>DATCQF010000555.1:0-2475 GCA_036569735.1 Allostellaceae bacterium
GAGAACGCCGACTTGCGGAAGTCGACGTCCGCGATCGTCGCTCGCCGGATGTGAGGTTCTTCGACGGGGTCGAGCCGCATCTGAACGCGATGCGCGAGGCCGGGTTCGTGTCCGTCGAGTGCCGCTGGCAAGAGCAGTCGCGCGCCATCGTGGCCGCCGGCCGGGAATAAGGCCTCTGTGTGGAGCTTGCGATGAAGTTCACCCGAATCACCGTAAATCCCGAACAGATGGGTGGCGTGCCATGCATTCGCGGCCTTCGCATCCCGATCGCGACGGTCGTCGGGATGGTCGCGGAGGGAATGACCGTGACCGAGATCCTCGCATTGTATCCCGACCTTGAGCGCGAGGACGTTGCCGAAGCCTTGCGGTATGCCGCGGATGCGGTGCAAGAACGCGCGTTGCCGCTCGCCACTCCGTGAAATTTTTGGTCGACAACGCGCTCGCGCCGATTATTGCCGAGCAACTACGGCAGAATGGACACGATGCCGTCCATGTCCGCGATTACAGGTTACAGGCTGACGCCGAAATTTTCGAGCGTGCGCGCAACGAAAATCGGGTCGTTGTTTCTGCCGATACCGATTTCGGCACTCTGCTGGCACTAAGTCGGGAACAAGAGCCGTCGGTGATCCTGTTCAGGCAGCACAACAGGCGTCCGGAGCATCAAGCCGCTATGCTGCTGGCGAATCTGCCGGTGATCAGCCAAGCATTGCAGCGGGGTGCGGTTGTGGTACTCGAAGACACGCGTATCCGGATTCGATCGCTTCCAATTGGCGGCCCATGACAAGCCTCGGCTGACTAGGTCTGACGGCACGCCTCGACCCGGCCCGGTGGCACCGGATATATTGATGCCGATCATTGGCCGGGGAGCGGCACCGGCGATGCTCGCCCGATAAAGGGCGGCCGGCAAAACGGAGCAGGCGCATGAAATTCGGATTGTTCGGCGGCGCCCGGGCGCGCGGCGGCCCGGCGGGCGACAGCGAGGGCTACCACGATTTCATCAAATACGTGGTGGCCGCCGAGGAGCTCGGGTTTTCCAGCGTCTTCCTGGTCGAACACCATTTCACCGGGTTCGGCCAGGTGTCCGCCTCGCTCAACCTGTTGAGCTATCTCGCCGCGCGCACCGAAAAAATCCGCCTCGGCACCGCCGTCGTCGTGCTCCCCTGGCACAACCCCGCGCTGGTCGCCGAACAGGCGGCGACGCTCGACCTGCTATCCAACGGGCGCCTCGATTTTGGCGTCGGCAAGGGCTATCGGTCCTATGAGTTCGCCGGTTTCGGCGTGCCCCAGGACGAGGCAACCGCGCGCTTCGACGAGGCGATCGCGGTCATCCGCAAGGCATGGACCACGAAGGGCCGGTTTTCCTATGACGGCACCTGGTGGCATTACGACAACATCGTCGTCGAGCCGGCCCCGATCCAGCAGCCGCATCCGCCGTTATGGCTGGGCGCCGGCAGCGCCGAGTCGATCCGCCGCGCGGCGCGCGAGGGCTACAACCTGCTGCTCGACCAGATCGCGCCCATCGATGTGATCATCGACCGGGTGCGGGTCTTCCGCGAGGAATGCGAGAGCGTCGGGCGGCCCTACGACCCGATGATGGTCGGGGTCACCCGCGGGCTGCAGATCGTGCACAACGACGAGGAGCGCAAGCGCGCGATCATGACCCGCCGCGCGGTGCTGCAGAACATCGGCGACCTCGCGCGCGGCCCCGGCGCCGAGCACTACCACCACCTGAAGGACGATGCCGATTCGTTCGAACTCGACGACGCGCCGCTGCTCGGCACCCCCGAGGAGATCATCGCCCGGCTGAAGCGGCTCGAGGCCGGCGGCGTCCACAATGTGCTGTTCGCCGCGCCCGGCGCCGCGGTCGCCGGGCTGCGCACCTTCGCCGAGGAGATCATGCCGGCCTTCGAGCCGAGCCCGATGGTGCTGGCGCAGGTCTGACGCCTACCCCCGTCACCCCGGCGTGAAACCCGGGTCAAGCCCGGGGAGGGGTCCAGGGGGCAACTGCCAGGCTCTGCGGCTCTCAATCGAGCTGCCGTATTTTTTTCAGTTCGACCGCTTCCTTCGAGTCGTCGCTGTCGTACTTGATCGGGCATTTGGCGCCGGCCGCCGCGTTGCCGGTGACCTTGGCGGCATACCAGCCGCCGTCCTTGTACTCGACCAGCACTTTGTCGCCGCTGGTGCATTTGGCGACGGGCTTCCCCGGGCCGTCGAGCGACCAGGCCAGGGTTTTGCCGAGCGCGAAGGTGATATCGTCGCTGCCTCCGCCATCGACCCGGGCGATGCATGTCCCGCCCGATTTGGAGGCTTCGCGCGCCGTGACGGACCACCACGCATCCTCCTTCATCACGAAATAGCGCGCGCCCGATGCGCAGCCGGCCTTGCCGGCGGCGGCTCCTGCGGTGCTCGCGGGGGCGGCAGCGGCGGGCGCGGCCGGCGCCTGCGGCCGGGTTCCGGCATAGGACACCACCAGCC
>DATCQF010000556.1:0-1949 GCA_036569735.1 Allostellaceae bacterium
CAATGATCGGGGAAGTCATAGGGTTTGGCATCGGGCGGCCGGCGGTCGCGCACGACCTCGACAATCTGCGGGATGACGTCGCCGGCGCGCTGGACGACGACCGTATCGCCGATCCGCACATCTTTTCGCGCAATCTCGTCGGCGTTGTGCAGCGTGGCGCGCTGCACGACGACGCCGCCGACCGTGATCGGATCGAGCATCGCGGTCGGGGTCAGGGCGCCCTGGCGCCCGACGGTGATCGTGATGCCGTGCATCACCGTCTGGGCCTGCTCGGCGGCGAATTTATGGGCGAGCGCCCAGCGCGGCGCCCGGCTGCGCATGCCGAGCCGGTTCTGCAGCGCCAAATCGTTGATCTTGTAGACGACGCCGTCGATGTCGTAGGGGAGCTGGCTGCGGTGCTCGGCGATGTCGCGGTAATACGCGAGCAATTCGGCGATGCCGCGGCACAGGCGCGAATGCTCGTTGACGGTAAACCCCCAGTCGCGAAACCGCGCCAGCGCCTCTTCATGGGTGCGGGCGATCGGCCGGCTGGTCTCACCCCAGTGATAGGCGAAGAATTTGAGCGGACGGCGCGCCGTGACCGCCGGATCGAGCTGGCGCAGCGAGCCCGCCGCGACATTGCGCGGGTTGGCGAAAGGAGGCTCGCCGGCGGCTTCGCGCTCGGCGTTGACGGCAAAAAACCCGGCGCGCTCCATATAGACTTCGCCGCGAATTTCGAGGATTTCGGGGAAATCGTTGCCGCGCAGCACCGAGGGTACGCTCGCCAGGGTGCGAATGTTCGCCGTCACATCCTCGCCGGTGACGCCGTCGCCGCGGGTCGCGCCGAGGACGAGGCGGCCCGCTTCATAGCGCAGCGCGGCGGAGAGCCCGTCGATCTTCGGCTCGGCCATGACCGCGATCGCATCTTCCGCGACCAGCGCGAGATCCTCGGGGCGCCGAAAGAAATTGCGAACCCCCGCGAAGAAATCGCGCACGTCCTCCTCGGCGAAGGCGTTTTCCAGGGACAGCATCGGGAGGTGGTGGGTGACCTTGGCGAACCCGGCGGCCGGCGCGGCACCGACCCGGCGCGACGGGCTGTCCGGCCGGATCAGCTCGGGGAAGCGCGCCTCGATCGCCGCATTGCGCCGACGCAGCTCGTCATAGGCGGCGTCGGAGATTAGGGGCGCGTCCTTGGCGTGATAAAGCTGGTCGTGGTGCGCGATCTCGGCGGCGAGCCGGGCCAGTTCGGCAGTGGCCTCGTCCTCGTCCAGAAGCTCGACCGGGCGGGCGGCAAACTCGTTATCCGAAGGTCTGGATTTTATAGAAGCCATGACTGAATCAGCGCCCTGCGTCCTTCGAGACGCCCGCTAACGCGGGCTCCTCAGGATGACGTAAGCTTTTAGAGCCATAAACAAATCTTCGTCATCCTGAGGAGCGTCCGAAGGACGCGTCTCGAAGGACGCACTACTCATATTGCAGCTGCCTGCATGGGCCTTCATGACCGCGCCCCGGCGATGAGGCTTGCCGCGGCGGCGCGGGCCTCGGCGGTGACGATGCTGCCGGACAGCATGCGCGCGATCTCCTCCTGTCTGGTATCGGCGTCGAGTTCCTCGACCCGGGTCACCGTCGCGCGCTCGGCCTGCCGCTTGGCGACCCGCCAGTGATGCGCGCCGCGCGCCGCAACCTGCGGCGAGTGGGTCACCACCAGGATCTGCAGGCGGGTCCCGAGCAGCTGCAGGCGCTCGCCAACGGCGGCCGCAACCGCGCCGCCGATGCCGCTGTCGACCTCGTCGAAAATCAGCGTCGGCACCGAGGATGTGCCGGCGAGCACCAGCTTCAAGGCGAGCATGAAGCGCGACAATTCGCCCCCCGAGGCGATGCGCGCCAACGGCCCGAACGGCGCCCCCGGGTTGGTCGCCACCTCGAAGTTCACGCGCTCGACCCCGTGCTCGCCCCATTCCGCCTCGGAA
>DATCQF010000557.1:0-1536 GCA_036569735.1 Allostellaceae bacterium
GAGCCGGGATTGTCCTGTATGGCCAGGAGCAGCTTCGATGCCGCTTCGTCGAACTGATGTTTGAAGAAATAGGCTTGGCCCATCACGGTTAGGGGCTGACCCATACGCTCGCGTGGGCTCAGGCGCAGCGCGGTCTCGACATGCTCGATCGCGAGATCATGTTGCCCGGCCCAGCCCCTGAGAAGGCCGCTCCGAAGCCAACCCCTGGCAAAGCTCGGGTTGAGCGTCAGCGCACGGTCGACCAGCCCGATCATGGCGCCGATATCCTCGCCGAATAGCGCCAGCGTGTGGGTGGCGTTGGCGAGGATGCCCGGGTCGTTCTCTCCCACCTGGAGCGCCTGCCGCGCAAGATCGACGGCCTTGCGGCGACTTGTCTCTGGCTCCTCGGCCCAGCCGCTAACGACGAGCAGCTCGTGGCAACTCGCCGCCCAGCCGAGCGCCGGCCCGTAATGCCGATCGATCGCGACCGCCTGTTCGAGCAATCCCAATGCTTCGAAAAGCCGCTCTCTCGTGATCGGAAAGAAGACCGCAAGCGCGCGCAGGTAGAGATCGTAGGCGCTGAGATCGTTGGTCGGCCGAGCGGCGGATCGGCGCATCTCGGCGGCTTGCAGTGCCGGCTCGATGACCCCGGCAACGCTGACGGCAATCTTGTCCTGAAGCTCGAACACGTCTTCCAACGAGCCGTCGAAACGGTCGGCCCAGAGATGCGTGCCGGTCAGCGCGTCGATCAGCTGGCCGGTGATGCGCACCCGATTGCCGGCCTTGCGCACCGAGCCTTCGAGGACATAGCGCACGCCCAGTTCGCGCCCGACCTCCTTCACATCGACCGCCCGTCCCTTGTAGGTGAAGGTCGAATTGCGGGCGATGACGAACAGCCACTGGATCTTGGACAGCGCGGTGATGATCTCCTCGACCATGCCGTCGACGAAATATTCCTGCTCCGGATCGCCCGACATGTTCTGGAACGGCAACACCGCGATCGACGGCTTGTCGGGGAGCGCGAGCGCCGGCGGGTCAGCAGCCCCCACCCGCCCCCGGTGAACTCCATTGGGCGCGCTTCCCTCCCCTCCCCGGGCTTGACCCGGGGATTGCGGCGGAGGGTTAGGGTGGGGGCTTGCCGATGCGACGCGGTACACCCGGATCGCTTGCGCGAGGTTTTTGACCTGCCGGTCCCCCAGGTTGTCGAAGGCGAGCGGCAGCTTGTTGCCGATCTGGCCGTGCGCGGCGGCCGAGACGCAGATCGCGCCGGGCTCGGCGAGCGCCTCCAAACGGGCCGCGATGTTGACCCCGTCGCCGAGGAGATTGGCGCCGTCGACCATGACGTCGCCGACATGGATGCCGATGCGCCACCGCATCGGTTCGTCGGCATCTCCGGCCGCATTCTCCGCCGTGATCGCCGCCTGCACCGCGACCGCGCATTCGACGGCATCGACCGCGCTGGCGAAATCGGCGACGACGCTGTCGCCGGCGGTGTTGAAGATGCGGCCGCGATGGGTGGCGATCAGCCCGTCGACGATGGCCCGGCATGCCTTCAGC
>DATCQF010000558.1:0-4814 GCA_036569735.1 Allostellaceae bacterium
CCCCTCGACGGTGCGGCGCACCCGGCCCCACAGATCGGGGATCCAGCTTGCCGCCCCGGTGATGCTGAAGAAATTGGAGATTCTCCCGGAACCGCCGCCCCCGGCAGTACCGCTGACCCCCGCCCCGCCGCCACCGCCACTGCGCGAGCGCGTGGCCGACGCATTGATCTGGCCGGTCGGGAAAAATCCGGCGCGGGCCTGCGTGACGATCGCCTCGGCCTCGCGAAACGCCGCCTCGGCGGCCTTGAGGTTCTGGTTCGAGACGTCGATCTGGCGTTCGAGCCCATCGAGCACGGGATCGCGGAACACCGACCACCACGCGCCGCGGTCCGTTGCA
This sequence comes from Allostellaceae bacterium, assembly GCA_036569735.1. GTDB lineage: Bacteria > Pseudomonadota > Alphaproteobacteria > ATCC43930 > CGMCC-115725 > DATARH01. The sequence continues at coordinate 338 of DATCQF010000558.1, forward strand.
TCGGCCGGCCGCGCCACCTGCCACCCGGCTTCCTTCCCGGCGGCTTCCTTGTAGGCGGCCGGCACCGGCGCATCCGGTCGCTGATAATCCGGTCCAACGGTGCAGGCAGTGGCCATCAACAAAAGTGTCATCCCGGCGCAGGAGCGTATGAACGTACCTATGGCAGACGGGACCGGCGCTGTGCGTCCTTCGAGACGCCCACTACGTGGGCTCCTCAGGATGAGGTTTTTTCTTAATGCCATCATAGATTTACCCTCATCCTGAGGAGGCGCGAAGCGCCGTCTCGAAGGACGCAGGATCGTATAGCAGCCCCGGCCTGCGCCGGGATGACAGGGGAAGAGTCATTCGCCGGGCTCGGCTGCGGCACTGCGCACCTGACCGCCGGCCCGGCGCCGCTGCGCCCAGAGGCGCAGCCGGTCGAGATAGAGATAGACCACCGGGGTCGTGTACAAGGTCAGCATCTGGCTGACCACGAGCCCGCCGACGATCGAGATGCCGAGCGGCCGGCGCAGTTCGGCCCCCTCGCCAAAGCCGATCGCCAGCGGCAGGGCGCCGAGCATCGCCGCGAGCGTCGTCATCATGATCGGGCGGAAGCGCAACAGCGCGGCCTGGTAGATCGCCTCGTGCGGGCCGAGCCCCTCGGTGCGCTCGTTACTGATCGCAACATCGATCATCATGATCGCGTTCTTCTTGACGATGCCGATGAGTAGAACGACGCCGATCAGCGCGATGATGCTGAATTCGATGTTGAACAGCATCAGCGCCAAGACCGCGCCGACCCCGGCCGACGGCAACGTCGAGATGATCGTGATCGGGTGGATATAGCTCTCGTAGAGCACGCCCAGCACGATGTAGACGGCCAGCAGCGCCGCCCCGATCAGAAACGGCTGGTTGGCGAGCGATTCCTGAAACAGCTGGGCGGTGCCCGAAAAATTGCCGTGGATCGTCGCCGGCACGTGGATGCGCGCCATGGCGTCGTCGATCGCCTTGGTCGCGACGCTGAGCGCGGTGCCCGGCTTCAGGTTGAACGAGATCGTGCTGGCGACGAAGAGGCCCTGGTGAGCGACCGCCAGCGGTGTGCTGCCGGTTTCGTAATGCGCGATCGCGGAAAGCGGCACCATGTTCTCGCGCGCGGTGCTGACCGCGGCGCCGGTCGAGGTGGCGCTGCGTCCGGTATTGGCAAGAGCATTGGCGGCCTGGTTGCGCGCGGTGTCCGCGGCGATCTGCGCCGCCGGGCTCGCGGCCGCCGATGTCGCGGGTTTTGCGGTTTTGGCCGAAACCGTCCCGGCGAGCGCATTGGTCGCCTGGGTGCCTTTGACCGCGCCGCCGGCGGTGCTGACAAAGATCTGATTGAGGGTGTCCGGGCTCTGCCAGTACTGCGGCGCCACCTCCATCACGACGTGATACTGATTGCGCGGGGTGTAGATCACCGAAACCTGGCGCTGGCCGAACGCGTCATAAAGCGTGTTGTCGATCTGCGAGGTGGCGATGCCGAGCCGAGCCGCCGTCGGGCGGTCGATCACCAGATCGGTTTCGAGCCCCTTCTGCTGCTGGTCGGAATTGACGTCGGTCAGTTCGGGAACTTGCTCCAGGGCTGCGGTGACCTTGGGCGCCCACTCGTAGAGCTGGGCGAGGTCGTCGCCTTGCAGCGTGTACTGGTAGGTCGCGTTGCTCTGCCGGCCGCCGGCGCGGATGTCCTGCACCGCCTGCAGAAAGAGGCGCGCGCCGGCCACCCCCGCGAGCTTGCCGCGCAGCCGGCCGATGACCCGGTCGACCGCCAGCTTGCGCTCGGCGAGCGGCTTCAATGCGACGAACACAAAGCCGGAATTGGTCTGCCCGCCGCCGGTGAAGCCGACGACGCTGTCGACCGCCGGGTCCTCGCGGATGATCCCGATGAACTGGGTCAGCTTATCCCGCATCAATTGGAACGAGATGCTCTGGTCGGCCTGGATCCCACCGATCATCCGGCCGGTGTCCTGCTGCGGAAAGAGGCCCTTCGGAATGAGGATGAAAAGATAGAGGTTGAGACCCACGGCGGAGAGCAGGACCAGCATGACGAGCGACGGCAGCTGGGCGATGGTGGCAAGTGCGACGATCGGGACGACGATCCCCAGAATCCAAGCATTCGACGACGCGAGCGACACCGCCGTCGACGATCCAACCGCCCCGAAGCCGGCGACCCACGGCGAGACGAACAGGCACCCGGCGAGCACCAGGCTGGCCCAAACCACCCGGTACTCGCTCTCCCGCACACTGATTCGATCGAAGTGTCTAGTCCGCGCGGGACGGTTCCACATCGCCAGGACGAAGAGCAAACCACCGATTACCCGGTGAACCCAGGTGGCGGCGGCAAGCCCGGAAAACCCCAGTACCCACGGCGCGATGAAAATCCATATGGCAAGCAGCAAACCCACCCAATCTTCCCACTTCCACCGCAGCAAAGCCTGCGCCAGCGTACGCTCGTAAAAACCCCGCATCGCCTCGAATACCCGCTCACTGGCGACATACCAGCGCGAGCGTCGCTGCCCCTCGGATTGCGGGCGATGGGTGGTGATGTAGGCGCACATCATCGGCGTCGTGGTTAAGGATACCGCGAGCGATATGAGGATCGCCACCGACAGGGTCACCGCGAATTCGCGGAAGAGACGCCCGACGATCCCGCCCATCAAGAGGATCGGAATGAACACCGCGATCAACGAGAGGCTCATCGAGAGGACGGTGAACCCGACTTCGCGGGCGCCCAATAGTGCCGCCTCGCGCCGCGGCATCCCCGCTTCGAGGTGGCGGGTGACGTTTTCGAGAACGACAATCGCGTCGTCGACGACAAACCCGGTCGAGATCGTCAGCGCCATCAATGACAGATTGTCGAGGCTGTAGCCGATCAGGTACATCGCGCCGAAAGTGCCGATCAAGGACACCGGTACCGCGACGCTCGGTATCAGCGTAGCGCGCAGGTTGCGCAGGAAGACGAAGACGACGAGGATGACGAGGCCGATCGAAATCACCAGCGTGCGCTCGACATCGCGCAGTGAGCTGCGGATCGTCGTGGTGCGGTCCATCGCGACGGCGAGGTCGATGTCGCTCGCCATCGAGGCCCTGAGCTGCGGCAGCAACGCCAACACCCGATCGACGGTATCGATGATGTTGCCGCCGGGCTGACGGTAGAGGATCACCAGCACCGCCGGCTTCCCATTGGCGAGCCCGGCGTTGCGCAGGTTCTCCGGGCCCGCCTCGACGGTGGCGACATCGGCGAGCCGCACCGCCGCGCCATTGCGGTAGGCAATGACCAGCGGCTGGTAATCCTCGGGCTTGGTCGCCTGGTCGTTGGTATAGAGCTGGAAGCGGCGCGCGCCGTCGTCGATCGCCCCCTTCGGACTGTGCGCGTTGGCCGAGGTCAGCGCGGCGCGCACGTCCTCGAGGCCGATGCCGTACTTGAAGAGGGCCGTCGGGTTCAATTCGACGCGCACCGCCGGCGCCGCGGCGCCGCCGATCGTCACCTGTCCGATGCCTTCGATCTGCGACAGCGCCGGCTGCAGGATCGTCGAGGCGGCGTCGAACATCTGGCCGCGGGTCTCGGTGTCGGAGGTCAAGGACAGGATGAGCACCGGCGCGTCGGCCGGGTTGACCTTGCGGTAGGTCGGGTTGGTCCTGAGGCTCGACGGCAGATCGACGCGCGCCGCGTTGATCGCCGCCTGCACATCGCGCGCCGCACCGTCGATGCTGCGGCTCAGCCCGAACTGCAGGGTGATGCGGGTCGAACCGACCTGGCTCGACGAGGTAATCTCGGTGACGTCGGCGATGACCCCGAGATGGCGCTCGAGTGGTGTCGCCACCGTTGTCGCCATCGTCTCCGGGCTGGCGCCCGGCATCTGCGCGAACACCGAGACCGTCGGGAAGTCGACCTGCGGCAATGGCGACACCGGCAGCTTGAAGAACGCGAACATGCCGGCGAGCGCGACGCCGATCGTCAACAGCGTGGTGGCGACCGGCCGTTCTATGAATGGCGTCGACAGGCTCATAGCAGAGCCTGCAGGCACGCGATCCGCCGTAAGCCCCTCTCCCGCACCGCGGGAGAGGGTGCCTCCGGGCGCAGCGCGGAGGCGGGTGAGGGTGCTTCAGCACAGCAGACCCTCACCCACCGCCCGCCAGAGCGGGCGGATCCCCCTCTCCCGCAATGCGGGAGAGGGTTTAAGCCGCCGCTGTGCGTTGAACTCACCGGGCCGGATCCTCGGCATTGACGAACCGGCCGAAACGCCGGCGCACCGCGCTGCCGAGGCGGTCGAAACCGAGGTAGATGACCGGCGTCGTGAACAATGTGAGGGCCTGGCTCAAAATGAGCCCGCCGACGATCGTGACCCCGAGCGGGTGGCGCAGCTCCGACCCGGTGCCGGTGCCGAGCATCAGCGGCAACGCCCCGAACATCGCCGCGAAGGTTGTCATCATGATCGGGCGGAAGCGCAAGAGCGACGCCTGATGG
>DATCQF010000559.1:0-1972 GCA_036569735.1 Allostellaceae bacterium
GCCAACGCACACAGCGGCACCAGATTCTGAAACGCCGGAGCCGCTGATGAGTGGGTCCCGGCTTTCGCCGGGAATGCGTTGACGGAAGGCAGCGAGTGCAAGCTCATTTCCGGCCGGCCGCGTTGGTCTCGCTCATCATCCCGACGAAGCGCTCGAAGAGGTAATGGCTGTCCTGCGGGCCGGGGCTGGCTTCGGGGTGGTGCTGCACCGAAAACACCGGCGCGCCCGCGACCCTGAGCCCCTCGTTGGTGTTGTCGAAGAGCGAGACGTGGGTCGGTTCGACTCCGGCCGGCAGGCTGTCCGGATCGACGACGAAGCCGTGGTTCTGGCTGGTGATCTCGACCTTGCCGGTGAGCCTGTCCTTGACCGGGTGGTTGGCGCCGCGATGCCCCTTATCCATCTTGCGGGTCCGCCCGCCCAGGGCCAGCGCCAGCAGCTGATGGCCGAGGCAGATGCCGAAGATCGGAATTCCCTCGGCGATCAGGTCGCGCAGCACCGGCACCGCGTATTCGCCGGTCGCCGCCGGGTCGCCCGGCCCGTTTGACAGAAAGACGCCGTCGGGCGCGTGGCGCATGATGTCTTCGGTGGATGCGGTCGCCGGGACGATGGTGACCCGGCAGCCATGCGCGGCGAGCATCCGCAGGATGTTGCGCTTGGCCCCGTAATCGACGGCGACGACGTGAAAGCGCGACGCCTCCTGCCGGCCGTACCCCGATTCGCGCTGCCACACCGTCTCGTGCCACTCATAGCTCTGCAGGCAGGTGACCTCGCGGGCGAGGTCCATGCCGAGGAGCCCGGGCCAGGCCAGCGCCTCCTCGCGCAGCGCGGCGATGTCGAACGCCCCGTCCGGCTGGTACGCGATGACGCCGTTGGGGGCGCCGTGGTCGCGGATGCGCCGGGTCAGCTGCCTGGTATCGACCCCCGAGAGCCCGACGATGCCGTGCGATTTCAGCCAGGTATCGAGGGATTGCTCGGCGCGGTAATTCGCGGGCTCGGTGATGGCGCTGCGCACCACCAGACCGCGCGCCGCCGGGATCGTCGTCTCGATATCCTCGTGGTTGGCGCCGACATTGCCGATATGCGGGAAGGTGAAATTGATGATCTGCCCGGCGTAGGACGGATCGGTCAGGATTTCCTGATAGCCGGTGATCGAGGTGTTGAAGCAGACTTCGCCGACCGCTGTCCCCGCCGCCCCGATGCCCTGCCCCCAGAATACCGTGCCATCCGCCAGAACCAGGGCCGCGTTGCAGTCGGGCGGTCGCGGCGAGGGCCAGGCCGCGGTCGGGTATTCCATTGAAGCTGTGTCCTAGAGGCGTGCGTTGCAAGATAGAGGCTGCGCTGTTTTTGTCAACCCACCTATCGGGGAACTTGCCTATTTTCCAGATACTTAGGAATTTATGCTGGGAAATTGCCGGAGCGCGCCAAAGGGCGTAGGCTCTGGGCCAAGCCAGGGCGCCGGGGAGGATCGACATGCTGCGCGAGGGCTTTACCGAGCGGCTCAAGGCGGCGATGCGGGCAAAGGACACCCGCACCCTGTCGACGGTGCGCCTCGTTATCGCCGGCTTGAAGGATCGCGACATCGCCGCGCGCGGCGCCGGCAACCCCGGCGGTATCGCCGATGCGGAGATCCTGCGAATGCTGCAGGGCATGGTGAAGCAGCGCCGCGAATCGATCGCGCTCTACCGGCAGGGCAACCGCCCCGAGCTCGCCCAGCAGGAGGAGGAGGAAATCCTTATCATCGAAAGCTTTCTGCCGCGCCAGATGAGCGATGAGGAGATCGCCGCTGCGGCCAAGGCCGCGATCGCCGACACCGGGGCCGCCGGGCCCAAGGACATGGGCCGGATGGCGGCGTTGCGCGAGCGCCATGCCGGGGTCATCGACCTCGCCCGCGCCGGCGCCGCGGTGAGGCAGCTGCTCGGATGAGGGCCAAACAAAAACCCCCTCTCCCCCCGCCGGGGGGAGAGGGTTGGGG
>DATCQF010000560.1:0-7352 GCA_036569735.1 Allostellaceae bacterium
CCCTGCCGCGGCGCCGACCCTCACCCTCCCACGCCTGCGGCGTGGGCCCCTCCCTCTCCCGCAATGCGGGAGAGGGGCTTAGAGCGGGATGTTGTCGTGCTTCTTCCACGGGTTCTGGAGCTGTTTGCCGCGCAGCATGGCGAGGGCGCGGGCGAGGCGCCGCCGCGTCGCCCTCGGCTCGATCACGTCGTCGATAAAGCCGCGGCTCGCCGCGACGAACGGGTTGGCGAATTTCTCGCGATATTCCTGGGCGCGCGCCTCGATCGCCGCAGCGTCGCCGAGATCGGCGCGGAAGATGATCTCGACCGCGCCCTTCGGCCCCATCACCGCGATCTCGGCCGACGGCCAGGCGAAATTGACGTCGCCGCGCAGGTGTTTGGAACTCATCACGTCATAGGCCCCGCCATAGGCTTTTCGCGTGATCAGGGTGACCTTGGGCACCGTCGCCTCGGCGAAGGCGAACAGGAGCTTCGCGCCGTGCTTGATGATCCCGCCAAACTCCTGCGCGGTGCCGGGCAGAAAGCCGGGCACATCGACAAAGGTCACGATCGGTATCGCGAAACAGTCGCAAAACCTGACGAAACGCGCCGCCTTCCTGGCGCTGTCGATGTCGAGGCAGCCGGCCAGCACCATCGGCTGGTTGGCGACGATGCCGATCGTCGCGCCCTCCATGCGGGCAAAGCCGACGAGGATGTTGGCCGCGTAATTCGGCTGCAATTCGAAGAAATCGCCGTCGTCGACGATCTTCTCGATCAGCTCCTTCATGTCGTAGGGCTTGTTGGGATTGGCCGGGATGAGGGTGTCGAGCGAGGGTTCTTCGCGATCGCGCGAGTCCTGGGCTTGCCGGGCCGGCGCCGGGGCACGGTTGGAACCCGGGAGAAAATCGACAAAGCGGCGCAACTCCATCAGCGCCTCGACATCGTTCTCGAACGCCAGATCGGCGACCCCGGAGCGCGTCGTATGGGTGATCGCGCCGCCAAGCTCTTCCTGGGTCACGCTCTCGTGGGTCACCGTCTTCACGACATCGGGCCCGGTCACGAACATGTACGAGCTGTCCTTGACCATGAAGATGAAGTCGGTCATCGCCGGCGAGTACACCGCGCCGCCGGCGCACGGGCCCATGATCAGTGAAATCTGCGGGATGACCCCGGAGGCGAGCACGTTGCGCTCGAACACCTCGGCATAGCCGGCGAGCGAGGCGACGCCGTCCTGGATGCGCGCTCCGCCCGAATCGTTGAGGCCGATGACCGGCGCCCCGACATTCATCGCCTGGTCCATGATCTTGCAGATTTTTTCCGCGTGCGCCTCGCTGAGCGAGCCGCCGAACACCGTGAAATCCTGGCTGAACACGAAGACCAGCTTGCCGTTGACCGTGCCGTAGCCGGTCACCACGCCGTCGCCCGGCACCTTCTGGTCTGCCATGGCGAAATCGTGGCTGCGGTGCTCGACGAACATGTCCCATTCCTCGAAGGAATCGGGGTCGAGCAGCACCAGGAGGCGCTCGCGCGCGGTCAGCTTGCCCTTGGCGTGCTGCGCCGCGATCCGGCGCGCCCCGCCGCCGGCCCGGGCCGCCTCGCGTTTCTCCTCCAGCCGCCGCAGAATTTCGTTCATCGGCCGCAGCCTTTCCCAACCGTCATTCCGGCGCAAGCGTGAATCCAGCGGCGACTACTCTACCGGCCGCCCTGGACCTCCGCCGGCGCGGGGGTGACGAAACGGGGGGTACCGGGCAAGATGGCGCTGACACGGTTCAACCAGCGAGGATGCGATGCCAGACCAAACGACCGACCGGAGCGAGCTCTACAAGAAAGGCGCGGCGATGCGGCGCCGGCTGATGGGCGATGCCGAAGTGGAGAGGTCGGCCCGCGAAATCTACAGCGACCCGGTGATGCAGAAATTCATCGATGTCGCCACCGAGACGGTGTTCGGCGCGCTGTGGACCCGGCCCGGGCTCGACACCAAGATCCGGGCGCTGATCTGTGTCATCTCCGACACCTGCACCGGGCGCGAGGCGGAGCTGGGACTGCACATTCGCTTTGCCCTGCGGCAGGGCTGGACCGAGGACGAACTGACCGAGGCGCTGTTGCATCTCTCGGGCTATGTCGGCGTGCCGATCATCCGCGAATCGATGATGGTAGCCTCGCGCGCGTTCAAGGAATACCGCGAGGAGACCGGCGGGAAGGCGTAGCGCCAACGCGCGCGCAATTCGACACGATCCCCGCGCCTGCGGCCAGCCCGGCCGAGCGGACGAGGAAATAGCGCCGGCTCGCTATCGAAAAGAGCGGATTAGCCATGCGCATACGTTTTCATCGTGTTCCGGTCGAGGTGTCGGCGCCCTAGGTAATTCCCGAGGCTAACAAGACCGCTTTCTCGCTTCAAATTACTGAAGGTGGGGCCAGTCCCACTGAACTTCACGTGCCCGGATCGCGTTAACCAGCGTGAGCGTGCACTTCTTCTGCGCCGCGTCAGCGAATGGCGAGGATCTGTCGTGCCCGGCTTTTCTTGCGTGATCGGAATTTATCGGCCCGCTCGATGCGGGACAGGCAGCCTGCCTTATTGGAGGATCGGAGCATGAATTTACGCCTTGCGACCATGACCGCAGTTGTCGCGTTGATGTTGTTCGCGCCGATCGCGGGCTACGCTCAAGAGATCGCCTTCGCGCCTCCGGGCACCGTCGCGCCATCGGCTGTCGCCACGAGATCCAATGCCTATTCTCAGCAGAAACTGGATCAGATGCTCGCGCCGATCGCGCTCTACCCCGATCAGCTGGTGTCGCAAATCCTGATGGCTTCGACCTTTCCGCGGCAGATCGCCGAGGCGGCGCGCTGGCTCGATGTTCCGGACAACGCCGCGCTCAAGGGCGACGCGCTGGTTACCGCGCTGCGGCCGTTGAGTTGGGACCCGAGCGTCAAGTCGATCACGGCGTTCCCCGCGATCGTCAAGATGCTCGCCAAAAATCTCGCATGGACAAATTCGCTGGGCGTCGCCTTCACCCGTCACCAGGCCGATGTCATGGCGCAAATCCAGTTCCTGCGGCACCAGGCACAGAGCGCGGGCAATCTGGCTTCGAACGACAAGATCGTGTGCCGAGACGACGGGTCCAACATCATAATTGCCCCGGCCGATCCGAACGTCATGTATGCGCCCTATTACAACCCGGCCGTGGTCTATGGTACGTGGCCATGGGCGGCGTATCCCCCGGTCTACTTCTCGCCGGGGTATTACGGGCTCGACCCGGTCGGGATGGAGGTCGGCTGGGCCTGGGGTCCGGCGTGGCCGATCGTGCCGGCTCTTTGGGCCTGGTACGGCGTGAATTGGGGAATGGGCGGCGGCATTTACATCGATAACGGCGGCTATAGCCAAATTGCCTACGGCAACGCCGCCTGGGGCGGCGGCAACTGGAGCCATGGCGGGTCCGGAAGCAGCGGGCCCGGCGGCGGTGGCCACGCGATCGGTGGCGGCGGTCACGCTGGCGGCGGCGGTTACGCTCGTGGCGGCGGTTACGCTCGTGGCGGCGGTCACGCTGGTGGCGGCGGCGGTCACGCAGGCGGTGGCGGTCACGCAGGCGGCGGCGGTCACGCAGGCGGTGGCGGCGGCCACGCCGGTGGCGGTGGCGGCCACGCCGGTGGTGGTGGTGGTCACGGCGGTGGCGGTGGCGGTCACGGCGGTGGCGGCGGGCATCACGGTTAACCGCGTTGAGTCGTTGCCAAACGCGCCGGCGGCGCGTCCCGCCCCTTGTAGCGCCGGAACCGCCGCTTGTTATTCCGTCAGCGTCGCGAGGAAGGCATCCTCGATTTGTTCGGCGCTGAGGATCGGTTTCCCGGCATAGGCCGGCGCGACCCGGGCGAGGCCCTCATTGCGGTAATAGGGCGGGGTGATCGTGTTCCGGTTGACCCGGCTCGCATCGACGATCCGCAGCCGCAGCTGCCCGACCGAGAGGCGCTTTCCCACCCCGGCGAGGTCCGGCGCCAAGGAGCCCGGCAATCGCTCCTCCGGGAAGGGACCGGTATGGCACAGGAGGCACAGCCCGGACTGCTTGCGCGCGAGGTTCTCGCCACGGGATGTCTCGACGGTCTCTTCGGTCAGACACACGATCCTCGATGGCGGAAACATCTGATGTACCGGCGCCGGCCTCGCGCCCCGATCACACCTTGGCCAGCGACAAGGTCGACGGTGCGAACAGCTCGTCGGTCGTGACCGGGCGGGGATTGATCCCCTGCTCGAACGCGTACCGGCTGACCGCCGACAGTTCGCGCTGGTTGGCGTCCACCCCATAGCTCCAGAAATCCTCGCCCATCAGCGCGCGGGCCCGCGTCAGCTCCTCGACCGGCCACGGCAGGGTGGTGAACAGATGGCCGATCGTCTCGAGGTGGCGGTAGCACAGTTCCTTGGCCTTGAGGTAGGCGACGTAGGTGTTGACCGCGAGCCAGGGGTGCGCTTCGACGAGGCTGCGGCGGATCCCGACGAGGTGCATGATCGGGAACATGCCCGTGCGCCGGAAATAATCCTCCTCGGCCGCGCGATAGTCCGGAAAGAGCCGCTGCACCACCGGGTTGCGGCCGAAGCAGGAGGGCGCCAGCGCGGATATGAGGCCGTCGATCCGGCCGCTGTCGAGATGCTCGGACAGGGTCTCGGTCGCGGGGATCGGCTGCAACTCAATTTCCGCCGGCAGGGTGAGCGGCACCCGCGGCTCGCGGCCCCCTTGCTCGAGGCCGCCATTGCGCCATTTGACGTCGGCGGCGCGCACCCCGTATTCGTCCTGCAAAATGCCCCGGATCCACACCGCAGCGGTCATCTGGTATTCCGGGACGCCGATCACCTTGCCGCGCAGATCCTCTGGCCGCTCGATGCCGCGGTCGGCGCGGATGTAGATCGACGAATGGCGGAAGAGGCGCGACGGAAACACCGGGATCGCGACATAGGGGCAGGTGCCCTTGGCGACCAGGTTCATCGTGTTGGACAGCGACAATTCGGTGATGTCGAATTCCTGGTAGCGGAAGGCGCGGTGGAACGCCTCCTCGGGCGACATCGCGCAGCAGATCGTCTCGCACCCGTCGATTCCGACGGTGCCGTCGAACAACGCCCGGGTGCGGTCGTAATCGACCCCGGCCACGCTCACCGTCAATTTCGCCATGGCTCGCTCCCCGCCGGTATTGAAACAACCGATTGCATGAATAACCAGTGTCCTTCGAGACGCGCCACGGCTTCACCGGGACACTCCTCAGGATGAGGTTATATTGTTGATGGCATTAAGGAAAACCTCATCCTGAGGAGGTGCGAAGCGCCGTCTCGAAGGACGCACGGTCCCGATCCAGCCATGGTGCTCAATCGTCGCGCGGGCGCAGTACGGCGCGCCCGGCGATCTGGCGGTCGCGCAACAGGGCCAGCGCTTCGCCGGCCCGCTCCAGCGGGAAAACCGTCGCCGTGGCGGGCTTAATTTTTCCCTCGTCGTAAAATGCAAAAATCTCGGCGAAACATTCGGCCATTTGCGCCGGGCGCCGCTTGCGGTAGTCGCTGACCTGCAACCCGCTCACCTCGATGTTCTTCAACAGCAGGTAGTTGGTCTTGACCGTCGGGATGCCGCCGGCGGCAAACCCGATTACCACCAGCCGACCGCGCCAGGCGAGCGCGCGCAACGCGGCCTCGAACACCGCGCCGCCGAGCGGGTCGAGGATGATGTCGGCGCCCCGCCCATCGGTGACGGCGTAGACCTGCTCGCGCAACCCATCGCGCAGATCCGCGCGCGACAGGTCGATGACGGCATCGGCGCCGGCCGCGAGCGCCGCCGCTTCCCGCTCCGGCCGCGATATGCCGGCGAGCACCCGGGCGCCCATCGCATGGCCCAGCTGCACCGCCGCCCGGCCGACCCCGCCCGAGGCGCCGAGCACCAGCACCGTTTCGCCGGGCTCCAGCCGGCCGCGTTCGCGCAGTGCGAACCACGCGGTGTCGTAGACGAGACTGAGCGCCGCCGCCTCGACAAACGACATCCGCGCCGGCAGCCGGTAGCACTGCTCGGCGCCCACCGCGACCGCCTCGGCATACCCGCCCGCCTCGGCCATCGCCAAAACCCGGTCGCCGACCTGCGGCGTGGTCACATCCGGCCCCAGCGCCGCCACCACCCCGGCCGGTCCCTTGCCGGGCACGAACGGGCGCGGCGGCAGAAACTGGTAGGTGCCGCCGACCACCAGGAGATCGACATAATTGACCGGCGCGGCATGTACCGTGACCAACACCTCACCGGGGTCGGGCACCGGCAGCGGCATCTCGGCGACGCGCAAGCGCTCGGGCGGGCCGAACTCGTCGACAACGATCGCGCGCATCAATGCGGCCTCATTCGATGACCTCGTCGGCGCCGGCGAGGATCGCTGGCGGGATCGTCAGGCCGAGCGCCTGCGCGGTCTTCAAATTGACGACGAGCGGGAATCTGGTCGGCTGCTCGACCGGCAGATCGGCCGGCTTGGCGCCCTTGAGGATCTTGTCGACATAGGCAGCGGCGCGCCGGAAATTATCTTTTATATCCGCGCCGTAGGCCATCAGACCGCCAATGGCCGCAAATTCGCTGATCCCATAGATTGCCGGCAGCTTGTGGCTTGCCGCAAGCTCGACGATCCGGCTCATTTCCGAAAGGAACATCGGATCGCCCGGGACGATCAGGGCGTCGGCGTGCTCGCGCGTCATCGCGGCGAAGGCGCCGTCGATCTCGGCGGCGGCGCTCGCTTCGACCGAAAGGAGTTCTATGCGCAAGGTTCGGGCCGCTCGCCGCGCGACCTGCAAATAAGGGGCGTGCGCGGGGTCGCCGGAGTTGACCAGGATGGCGATGCGCTCGGCGCCGGGAATTGCGGTCTGGAGCAGCTGCAACCACTTCCCCGCGATCTCGTTCGAGACGAGACTTGACAGGCCGGTGACGTTGCCGCCCGGGTGCGCGAGGCTGGCGACAAACCCGGAGCCGACCGGATCGGCGGGAACCGCCATCACGATCGGGATTGTCGAGGTCGCCTGTTTGGCGGCCTGTACCGCAGCGACATTCGTGGCGACGATGACCTCCGGGGCGAGATGCACCAGTTCGGCGGCGAGACCGGGAAGGCGCTCCGCTTGTCCGTCGGCATAACGGATCTCGATCGCGATGTCCTCGTCTCGGTAGCCGAGCGCGCGCATCCCCTGCCGGAACGCCCCAAGGAACGGCTCCGCGGCAGTGCGCGATGGGGTGGCGAGATAGCCAATCCGGCGGCGCTTTGCCGGCTGCGCGGGAGCGGCGCGCGGTAGCAGCAGCGCCCCGGTGGCGGCGAGGACGCGTCGGCGCGTCAGCGACCGGCCGGGGGTCATTCGATGACCTCGTCGGCGCCGGCGAGGATCGC
>DATCQF010000561.1:0-1785 GCA_036569735.1 Allostellaceae bacterium
CTACGAGGGCATCAAACGGCGCGGGCCGTAACGGCTGAAATTTCCCCTTGGCCGGGCTTGACCCGGCCACCCACGTCTTCCCTCCCTCCGCCACCGCCCATCGAAAAGACATGGATGCCCGGGTCAAGCCCGGGCACGGGGATTCTCTGGCGAGTCGACGGCGCCGGTGTGTCGGAGCGCCGCCATTCGGGCGGCCAGTTTGAGCGCGGCGATCAGGCTGTCGGGGCGGGCAACCCCTTGTCCGGCGATGTCGAAAGCGGTGCCGTGATCGGGCGAGGTGCGGATGAACGGCAGCCCCAACGTCACATTGACCGCGCCGTGGAAATCGAGCGTCTTCACCGGGATCAGCGCCTGGTCGTGATACATGCACAACGCGGCGTCGTAACCCTGGCGCGCCTCGGGGTGGAACATCGTATCGGCCGCGAGGGGGCCCCGTGCGTCGATCCCGGCGGCGCGCAATTCGGCGATCGCCGGGGCGATGATGTCGATGTCCTCGCGGCCGAGCGCGCCCGCTTCGCCGGCATGCGGGTTGAGCCCGGCGACCGCGAGCACCGGCCTGGGAACCCCGAAATCGCGGATCAGCGCGTCGTTGGTTACGCGGCCGGCGTGGACGATGGCGGCGGCGGATAATTGTTCGACCGCCTGGCGCAGCGCGAGGTGGATCGTCACCGGCACGACGCGCAATTCCTGGCAGGCCAGCATCATCACCGCGCTCCTCCCGGTGCCGGCCAGTTCGGCGAGATACTCGGTATGGCCGGGATGGCGGAACCCGGCGCGATAGAGCGCGCCCTTGTTGATCGGGTTGGTCACCACCGCGGCGGCCCGGCCGGCGCGCACCTCGGCCACCGCGGCGTCGATCGCGCCGATCACCAGCGGCGCGTCGGCGCGATCGGGACGGCCCGGTGCGGCGCGCGGTGCACCGCCGGCCGGCAGCACCGGCAGCGCCTCGGCGAAGATCCGCAAGGCGTCATGGGTGGCTCCTCGGGCGGCATCCTGCGGGGCGGCGAGGGCGCACACCGGCACGTCCCAGCCGAGGCAACGCGCCAGCGCGGCGAGGCGGCCGGGGTCGTCGATCACATAAAAGGGCGGCACGCCCTCGCCGCGCCGCAGCCATGCCCGGAGCGCGATTTCGCCGCCGATCCCGGCCGGCTCACCCATCGTCAGGGCGAGCGGAAGCGCCATGCTCTCACACCCTCGCCCAAGTTCTCACACCCTCACCCAAGTTCTCACACCCGTACGTCGACGTAGGCGTTGCGCCGCAAGTCGCGCAGATAACGCCGCGCCACCGTATCGAGGCGCTGGCGCAGCAGCGATTCGGCGGCTTCTTCGCGGGTCACCGCACCGCCGGCCGAGGTCGATTTCGCGCAAACCATGATGACGCCCACGCCGTTCTTCTGGACGATCGGCTCCGACGTCTGCCCGATCGACAGGCGGCTCACCACATTGCGCATTTCCGGCGAGATGCTGCCCGCCCGCAGCTTGCCTTCGCTGGACAGCTGCGGCGCCTTCTCCTTGCCGATCTTGAGGAGGCTCGGGCAATCCTTCGCGGCGGCGCGTATGCTCGCCGCTTCGCCGAGCGCGGCCCGTCGCGCCGCATCGTTCGGCTGGGCGGGCAACGGAAACACCACCTGTACGATATCGTAGACGGTGTCCTGCTCGCTCCCGCCGGTACCGGTGCGACGGTCGACGACGAGCACCAGGTAATAGCCGCCTCCGGCTCGAATCGGCGCCGACAGTTCGCCCGGCTTCAGCTGCGCTACCGCCTTGCCCAGCTCGGGCGAAAGC
>DATCQF010000562.1:0-6202 GCA_036569735.1 Allostellaceae bacterium
CAGGGGTAGAGCGGAGCGAAACCCGCCAAAAAGATTCACAATGAGACATTGAGGCAATGAGGTTGCCGAGCCGCTGAAATCTCGTTGCCTCACTGTCTCATTGTAAAACCTACTTCATGATGGGTTTCGCGCCGCTCAACCCATCCTACGATTTTGTCTTCGCCTCCAGCTCGTTGAGCATCGCGTGGATGCGGGTGACCGGCGCCTCCTTGTCGTAGAGCGCGTAGAGTGCGCCGGCGAGGCGGACGGGGTCGCCCGAATAATAGCGCTCGTAGAGCTGCTGGCGGCCGGAGAACGACGATACCGCGGCGTCGAAGGCGAGGCGGAACAGCTTGACCCGGGTCGGCGCGTCGGCATTGGCGGCCTGGGCATAGGTTTCGACATCGGCCGCCGCCGGCCCCGCCAATTCGGCATAGGACGGCACGGCGACCAGCCCGCCGGCGCCCAACAGCTGGATGATCTCGCAGGCGCGCACGAACATTTTCGGGAACATCATCCGCACGGTCCACAGCGGCATCTCCGCCGGGGTCATCAGCCCGGAGGGGGAGAGCGCGGCGTCGGCCTCGCTGGCGCGGATGCACGAACGCACGAACTCGGTGTGCTGGATTAGTTCGGCGAGCATGCCCTGGACATGCAGGTGCATGTCGATATTGGTCGAGCGCGCGATCGCAAACCCCAATGCCATCATGAACTCGGCCTTCGCCAAATTCTTGGTCGAGGTCTGGTGCATGACCTGCGGCATCGCCTGGGTGCGCTGGAAGAGGCCGTTGCACATCTCGGGGTCGCGGTGAATGAAGACGCGCTCCCACGGCACCAGCACATCGTCGAAGACCGCCAGCCCGTCGCCCTCGTCGAGCCGCGACGACAGCGGAAAATCTAAGACCGAGGCGGCGTTCTGGTGCACCACCGAGGGCCGGCAGATAAAGCGCAGCCCGGCGGTCGCCACGGGGATCGAAAACCCGAAGGCATAAGGCGCCGCATCGGCGTTGGTGCTGAGAAACGTCGAGGGCATGACGAGAATGTCGTCGGCATAGGCGCACAGGGTCGACACCATGCGGGCGCCCTTGATGACGATCCCGGCATCGGTCTCGCGCACGATCTTGGCGGCGAGGTCCTTCTCCTGGCGCTCCACCGGCCGCGAGCGGTCGACCTGCGGGTTCAAAAGCGTGTGCGTCATGCACAGATCGTGCTCGCGCGCGTAGACGTGGTAATCGCGGATGTTGTCGGCGAAGCGCTTGTCGGTGCGGCCGAATTCCGGCGCGGCGGCGGCGAGCCCGGTCAGCATGACGTTGAGGAAATCGGGGCTGCGGCCGAACATGCCGCAGGTCGCATCCATCCAGATTTTGATCATGCCGCGCCGGCGCACGAGGTCATCGACAGTGCGCGGCTCGATAAACGAGAGCCCGACCGGCTGGCCGCTCGAAGGCGACGCAAAAATCATCTGCGCGGCGAGCGCGGGGTCATGCTGCATGTCAAACAGCTCGGCCAGCGTCTGCGCCGCCCCGGCGCAGCGCGGGTCCGTCGTCACATCACGCACGCGCTCGCCGTCCATGAAGATCTGCCGGTCGTCATGGAGGGCTTCGAGAAACTCTTTGCCGGTGCGGATGGGCATCTGGAGGGTCCTTGCGGATGCGAAACCCTCACCCGTCTCGCGGCGCTCGCCACCCTCTCCCGCATTGCGGGAGAGGGAAGGGGCCCGTCGCGTCAGCGATGGGATGGGTGAGGGTCTATTATTATCACGTGTTCAATAGCGGGCTCTGCGTACCCTACGTATCTATCGTAATCGGAAGCGCTAATCGCGCCACCGGATTCCCGTCCACAGGACCTGGTCGCGCAGCTCCGGGCCGGCTACGCGGAGATCGACGAGGTCAAGATCGTACGGGATCGGGCTCTCTTCGAAGTCGGCGGCGAACTTTGCAAAAAACCCGGAAGGAAAATCGCCGCGAGGGAAGATCGCGACGTCAATGTCATCCGGATGCCGGACGTCGCCGCGCGCGCACGAGCCGGACAGCCACACCGCCGCGTCGTGATCGCCGAGCGCATCGAGCACCATCCGGCGCAATTCGCCGATCGCCCATTCGCGCGTCGGATTCATGCCGTTGACAATTTTCGCCTTGGTTGTCATTGCGAGCGAAGCGAAGCAATCGCGTGGTCATCGAGATTGCGTCGTTGCTGCGCTCCTCGCAATGACAATCGGGAGGCGGGCGGGACGCCCGCGGTCCAACCAAGACTCTGTGCCCTCCGTGTCTCCGTGGTGAACCTCACCCCGCCCGCCGCCGCCGTGACGGCTGGCGCGCGAGATACGGGCGCAGGTATTGGCCGGTGTGGCTGGCGTCGGTGGCGGCGATGTCCTCGGGGGTGCCGGTGGCGACGATGTGGCCGCCGCCGTCGCCGCCCTCCGGCCCGAGATCGATGATCCAGTCGGCGGTCTTGATGACTTCGAGGTTGTGCTCGATGACGAGGACCGTGTTGCCGGCCTCGACGAGGGTGTGCAGCACCTCGAGAAGTTTTTTGACGTCCTCGAAATGGAGCCCCGTGGTCGGCTCGTCGAGGATGTAGAGGGTGCGCCCGGTGGCCCGCCTCGATAATTCTTTCGCCAGCTTGACGCGCTGCGCCTCGCCGCCCGACAGGGTCGTCGCCGGCTGGCCGACATGGATGTAGCCGAGCCCGACCCGCTGCAGGGTCACCAGCTTGTCGCGGATCGCCGGCACCGCGCGGAAGAACTCGGCGCCCTCGTCGACCGTCATGTCGAGGACGTCGGCGATGCTCTTGCCGCGGAACAATACCTCCAATGTCTCGCGGTTGTAGCGCCGGCCCTTGCACACGTCGCACTGCACGTAAACGTCGGGCAGGAAATGCATCTCGATCTTGATGACCCCGTCGCCCTGGCAGGCTTCGCAGCGCCCGCCCTTGACGTTGAACGAGAACCGCCCGGGTTGGTAGCCGCGCGCCTTGGCCTCGGGAAGCCCCGCGAACCAGTCGCGGATCGGGGTGAAGCAGCCGGTATAGGTCGCCGGGTTGGAGCGCGGCGTCCTGCCGATCGGCGACTGGTCGATATCGACGATCTTGTCGAGGTACTCGGCCCCCTCCAGCACCCCGAACGGCGCGGCCTGCTCGCGCGCGTTGTTGAGCCGCTTGGCGAGCGCCTTGTAGAGGGTCTCGACGATCAGCGTCGATTTGCCGCCGCCCGACACCCCGGTCACCGCGCAGAACGTGCCGAGCGGAAATTCGGCGGTGATGTCCTTCAGGTTGTTGCCGCGCGCCCCGACGAGCTTGAGGATCTGCCCGGAGTGCCCGGTGCGGCGTTGCGGCGGGATCGGGATGTGGCGTATCCCGGTCAGGTACTGTCCGGTGATGCTGTCCGGGCAATTCATGACGTCGTCGGGAACGCCCTCGGCGACGAGGTGGCCGCCATGCACGCCGGCGCCCGGCCCCATATCGATGAGCCAGTCGGCGGTGCGGATCGCCTCCTCGTCGTGCTCGACCACGATGACCGTGTTGCCGAGGTCGCGCAGGTGCTTCAAGGTCTCGAGGAGGCGCGCGTTGTCGCGCTGGTGCAGCCCGATCGACGGCTCGTCGAGGACGTAGAGGACGCCGGTGAGGCCCGAGCCGATCTGCGACGCGAGCCGGATGCGCTGGCTCTCGCCGCCCGAGAGGGTGGCCGACGCGCGCGCCAGCGTCAGGTAGTCGAGCCCGACATTCTTCAAAAAGCCGAGCCGCTCGTTGATTTCCTTCAGGATGCGCTCGGCGATCTCATGCTGGCTCGGGGAGAACGTCTCGTCGATGCCGGCGAACCACTGGGCGGCTTCCGAAATCGACAGCGCCGTCGCCTCGCTGATGCTGCGGCGCGCGATCTTGACCGCCAGCGCCTCGGGCTTCAATCGGGCGCCCGCGCACACCTCGCAGGTCTTCGCGTTCTGGTAGCGCCCGAGATCCTCGCGCACCCAGGCGCTGTCGGTCTCGCGGTAGCGCCGCTCCATGTTTGGGAGGACGCCCTCGAACGGCCGGTCGGTGGCGTATTGCCGCAGGCCGTCGTCGTAGGTCATGTGCACCGGGTCGCCGTCCGAGCCGTGGAGGATCGTCCGGCGCATCCTGTCCGGCAGGTCGCGCCACGGCGTGTGCATGCTCTGCTTGAACTTGCGGGCGATGCTTTGGAGGGTCTGCGTGTAATAGGGCGAGGATGAATGCGACCACGGGCTGACCGCGCCGTCGGCGAGGCTGCGGCTGTCGTCGTGGACCACCAGATCGGCGTCGAAATAGAGTTTTGTCCCCAGCCCGTCGCACGCCGGGCAGGCCCCGAACGGGTTGTTGAACGAAAACAGGCGCGGCTCGATCTCGGGGATCGTAAAGCCCGACACCGGGCAGGCGAACTTGGCCGAGAAGATCGTCTCCGCCCCCGAATCGGCGTCTTCGGTGAGCGCAATGCCGTCGGCGAGGCCGAGCGCGGTTTCGAACGAATCGGCGAGCCGGTTGCCGAGATCGGGGCTGACCACGACCCGGTCGACGACGACCGAGATGTCGTGGACGAAATTCTTCTTCAGCCCCTGACCCTTGTTGAGCTTCGGGACCTCCTCGATCTCGAGCATCTTGCCGTCGATCTTGACCCGCTGAAACCCGCGCTTCTGCAGCTCCGCGAGTTCCTTGCGGTACTCGCCCTTGCGGCCGCGCGCGATCGGCGCCAGCAGGTAAAGCCGCGTCCCCTCCGGCATCGCCAGCACCCGGTCGACCATCTGCGAGATCGTCTGGCTGACGATCGGCAGCCCGGTGGCCGGCGAATACGGCACCCCGACCCGTGCCCAAAGGAGGCGCATATAGTCGTAGATCTCGGTCACCGTGCCGACCGTCGAGCGCGGGTTTTTCGATGTTGTCTTTTGCTCGATCGAGATCGCCGGCGACAGCCCCTCGATCGAATCGACGTCGGGCTTCTGCATCAATTCGAGGAACTGCCGGGCGTAGGCGCTGAGGCTCTCGACATAGCGGCGCTGGCCCTCGGCATACACCGTGTCGAACGCGAGCGAGGATTTGCCCGAGCCCGACAGCCCGGTGATCACCACCAGGCTGTCGCGCGGCAGGTCGACATCGATGTTCTTGAGGTTGTGTTCCCGCGCGCCGCGGATGCGGATGCTCTGCATGAGGGGGACCTTAGCGTGCCGTTCCGGACGATGCTACGGCCACCGGCGGACGGTGCAGATACGAAACAAAAATAACCCCTTAGCGCGGAGGTCGCCGAGGATGCGCAAAGGACGCGATGGGTTCGCAGCCTTTGCGTCCTCCGCGCATCCTTTGCGTCCTCCGCGTTAAAGCGTTGTTTTTTGCCGCCTCTGTCCAGAGCGAATCGGCCGAGCCGGCTGTGGATAACGGGGATAAGAATAAAGTAGGAACATCCGCCGGGGCTGCTAAGATGGGCGCCCCCGCTCACGAACCTCCGGTGACCCCATGGCTGGCAGCGTCAACAAGGTAATTCTCGTCGGCAACCTCGGCCGCGACCCCGAGATCCGCTCGACCCAGGACGGCATGCGCATCGCCAATCTGAACCTCGCGACCTCGGAAAGCTGGCGCGACAAGATGTCGGGCGAGCGCAAGGAAAAGACCGAGTGGCACCGGATCGTGATCTTCAACGAGCGCCTCACCGAACTGGCCGAAAAGTACCTGCGCAAGGGCTCCAAGGTCTATGTCGAGGGCGCGCTGCAGACCCGCAAATGGACCGACAACGCCGGCGTCGAAAAATATTCGACCGAAGTGGTGCTGACCCGCTTCAAGGGCGAACTGACAATGCTCGACGGCGCCCGAGACGGCGCCCGCGGCGGCGGGGCAGGGGACCCCGGCTACGACGAAACCTACGGCGAGCCGGCCCCGCGCGCTGCCGCCTCCAGCGCCGCCGCCCCGCGCGGCCGCACCGCCACCAACGACCTCGACGACGAGATTCCGTTCTAACGGACCGGCAGGGTCCCGATGCCCATAATCATATCTGACTATCTGAGGAGCGCAGGTTTCCGACGGCGAATGAAGTTCTCAGAAATAGCATCTAAAGTGCTCGACTGGGAGCCGCCTCAAATCGCCGATTTCTGCCAAGAGGCTTCCCAACGACTTCCTCGTAAGGAAATGCGAAGGAAATCGACGTTCTCCTTCATAGGAAATAACAACCTTGCCGGGTTTAGCCCATCTTATTCATGAAGGTTAAGGGCGTGGTGGTGGGCATAGC
>DATCQF010000563.1:0-4330 GCA_036569735.1 Allostellaceae bacterium
CCCCTGCACCGTCCCGGGCGCGATTTCGCGGCGCCAGCAGACATCCGTCCCCGGCGCCGCTTCGATCACCCGGGTGCCGTTGAGCGGCAGCACAAAATCGCTGGTCGCGGTCCCCTCATGCACCGCGCAGTCCGGGTAGGAGGTGATCACCGCCTGGACGCGCGCGTGGTCAAAGCTGAAATTGTTCAAGGTCAGGCGTCCCGGCGGCGGGGGCCCCGGGGGCCCAAGGGGGGCAAGGAGAAAGGTGAACGGGTTCGCCACATAGAACCCCGGCGCCGCGGGCGGTGCTGGGGAGGGCAACGCCACCTCGGCTTGTGGCGGCGGCAAGACGCAGGACGCGGTCGCGACCAGCAAAGCCGAAACGATCAGAATGCGCACGGAATCCCCTCCCCTTCGCCATCAGCCCGGACGCGCCGCCGGCCGGCGCCGCTGCCCCCCACCCTCACCTCATTCCCCGCCGAGGAAATCCTTGGTCCACTGCCGGTAATCCGCGCCGCGGGTCACTTTCTGCATCAGCTCGGGCGAGGCGATGCCGGTCAGATCGGCGGGCTTCGTGCCGTCGCGCAACGCCTTCAGCGTGTTGTAGATCGCCTGCACCGCGGCGCTGAACGGCGCGTGGCCCTGCAGGGCGACCCGGACACGGTGCGCCGCCATCCAGTCGAGATCGGCCAGCGGACCGGCTCCGCCACCGGTGATCAGCGGGATCTTGATTGCCGACGACACCGCCTCGATCCCCGCGACGGTGACGCCGCCGGCAAGGAAAATCGCATCGACCCCGGCCGCCTCATAGGCCTTGGCGCGCTTGATCGCGTCGTCGAGGCTGGTGATCGCCAAGGCGCTGGTGCGCCCGGCAATGGCGAGGTTCTTGTCCTGGCGGGCGGAGAGCGCCGCCTTCATCTTGCCGATCCCCTCCTCGATCGGGATCAAGGTCGGCTTGTTGCTCGGCCCGTAGGCTCGCGGCAGCACGGTATCCTCGATCGACATCGCGCAAATCCCCGCGGTCTCCAATTCCTCGACCGTGCGCCGGACATTGAGCGCGTTGCCGTAGCCGTGATCGGCGTCAACCAGCAGGCAGAGGTTGCCGGCGCGGCACACCCGATTGGCCTGGGCGGCAAACTCCGTCAGGGTCATGACGACGAGGTCGGGCGCGCCGAGCACCGCCATCGAGCCGATCGAGCCGGAGAAGATGCCGACCTCGAAACCCAGATCCTCGGCGATCCGCGCCGAGATCGCGTCGTAGACGGACCCCGTATGCACGCAGCGATTGCCGGCCAGGAGAGCGCGAAAGCGTGTCCGTCGTTCGGTCCAATTCATCTCAGGGTGTCCCTCTCTGTGCCCCGCGGGGTAGGCTTCTGTCTTCTGCCGCGCCTCAAAACCAGCTTATCATGCCGGCCGGCGGGTCATAGAGGGAGCATCGAAGAATGGATAAGCGCATCGTCGTTGTCGGGGCCGGCGCGATCGGCGGCTACACCGGCGGGAACCTCGCGCATAACGGGTTCGACGTGACGATCGTCGACCCGTGGCCCGAGCATGTCGAGGCGATCCGCCGCGATGGGCTGTCGCTCGAGGGCATCACCCCGGAAGAATCAATCGTGGCGCATCCCAAGATGCTGCACCTGACCGAGCTCCAGCACCTCGCCAAGGAACGGCCGATCGACATCGCCTTCATCTCGGTCAAGTCGTACGACACCGAATGGGCGGCGGCGATGATCCGGCAGTACCTGGCGCCGACCGGGTATGTCGTGAGCCTGCAGAACTGCATCAACGAGGAGCGCATCGCGGCAATTGTCGGCTGGGGCCGGACGGTCGGCGCGATCGCCGCGATCCTCTCGGCCGAGCTCTACGCGCCGGGCAAGATCCGCCGCACCGGCGCCAAGAACCCGCCGGGCCACGAGGTCTACCGGGTCGGCGAGGTACACGGCAGGATGACCCGGCGGATCGAGGAACTGGGTGCCTTGATCCGCACCGTCGACACCTGCAAGGTCACCGACAATCTGTGGGGCGAGCGCTGGTCGAAGCTGTGCGTCAACGGCATGCACAACGGCGTCTCGGCGGCGAGCGGCCTCTCGGGCAACGCGATGCGGCAGGACGACCGCATCCGCCAGATCATCATTGCGCTCGGCGGCGAGGCGGTGCGGATCGGCCAGGCGTGCGGCTACAAGCTCGAGGACATCGCCGGCCAGGATGCCGAAAAATTGGCGCGCGCCTCGGAAGGCGACCGGGATGCGCTCGACGAGGTCGAGGCCTTGATGCTGGCATTGAGGAACACGCAGCAGCGCAGCGAGCAGCAGCGCCCCTCGATGGGCCAGGACATGCAGAAGGGCCGCCGCACCGAGATCGACTTCATCAACGGCCTCATTGTCGAGCGCGGCCGCGAGATAGGCCGCCCCGCCCCAACCCACGAAAAGCTGATCGCGGCGGTGAAGCGGGTCGAACTCGGCCACGCGCCGCCCTCGCCCGAAATCCTCTACGCGATGGCTTAAGCGGGATCGGCCGGGCGCGGCAGCAGCGCGCGCGGTGCGTCTCGACCGTCAGCGCTTCGGGTCGTTCGGACTCGGGCCCGGCCGGGGGCCGTCGCCGCCGCTGTCGTCGCTCTTCGAGCTGCTTTTGTTGAACCGGCCGATATTGCCGAGCACCTGTTCGACAAAGGTCAGCTCGCGCCCCGGCGCCGGCGTGGCACCGGGTGCCGGCTCGATCTCCCGCCCGTCCTTCAACTCCTTATGGTCGATGGCGCGAACCACCCCTTTATCATCGAAATTGACGATGAAGACCTGCTGGTCCAATACGTCCGGATCGAGGAAGGCAACCTGCTTGGTCCGCCGGCTGATGTAGTACCAGTTCTTCGCGTCGAAGATTCCGGTGCTCGACGGGGTCCCGAGAATCTTGACCACCTCGTCGCGGGTGGTGGCGCCCGGACGGATCTGCGCCAGCTTGTCGGGCTCGGGCAGATTGCCCCGTTGGTCGAGGGTTGGGGAGCACCCCGCGAGGCTGGCCGCCGCGATGAGGACGGCAACCGGAGCGGCGAGGGGCATCTTGCGCAGGGTGCTGCGGAACACTGGGTTGGCTTGCCTGATTATGGTGAAATACAGATGGTCCCGGCTGATATCTCGGTTTGACTTTACCCGAGGGTGTGCCGATGTTCAACGCCCAGTGGACCTGCCTTTGCGCCACGACCGGGCCGCCTTGTATGATCACGCTGTTCAGATCGAATTCCGTTCGTGACGCTGCCGAGCGCGCCTATGGCCGGGTCGTCGAGCAGGCCCGCCGGCCCGGCTTTTTTATCGATTGCGGCGTGCCGGATACGCTCGACGGCCGTTTCGAGCTGATCTGTCTGCACGCCTTTCTGTATCTCCATCGGCTGAAGCGCGAAGAGCAGCGGGCAGCGCCGCTGGGCCAGCGTTTTTTCGATACGATGTTCGCCGATTTCGACCGCTCGCTGCGCGAGATGGGAACGGGCGACCTCAGCGTCGGCCGCGAGATCAAGGGCATGGCTGAAGCGTTTTACGGCCGGATCGCGGCCTACGAACAGGGGCTTGCAGGCGACGATTCGGTGCTGCGGCCGGCGCTCGCCCGCAACCTCTTCGGCACCGCGCCGCCGACCCAGCCCCGGATCGAGGCGATGGCGCTCTATACACGGCGCGAGGCGGCTGGGCTCGATCGGCAGGGCGCGGCGGAGCTGCTCGCGGGACAGGTCCGGTTCGGGGATCCGCCATGCACCACGGCGGTGGCACAGACGCTGCCCGGGGCGCTGTCCGGGGCGGTTGATTAGCGATGACCCGAGCGACAACCGGCGCCGCCACACCGGAATTTTCGCGTCCCGTCCCGCTGGCGCGGCTCGGAGCGGAACCGTTTCGCCAAGACATCAGCGCCAGCGAGGCGGAGCGTGCCGCACTCGCCCGGCGTTTCGATCTCCTCGCCCTCGACCGGCTCTCAGCCAGGGTCGAACTGGTCCGCTTGGGCAAGGACAGGTTCGTCCTGCGCGCCGCCTTTGACGCCGCCTTCGTCCAAAGCTGCGTCGTCACCCTCGATCCGGTCGGGGGCGCGGTGGCGGAGGAGTTCACCCTCAACTACGGGCCGCCCGAGGCGGAGGAGGAAATCGGCGGGACCGTCGACGACAATATCGCCTTCGAGCCGATCGTCGGGACCGTGATCGATGCCGGCGAGGCGGTTTCCCAGCAATTCGCGCTGGCGCTGCCGCCCTTCCCGCGTATCCCCGGCGCAAGCGTCGAAAATGAAATGCCGCCGGAAGACGAATCCGGTCCGTTTGCCGCCGCGCTGTCGCGGCTGACCGATCGGCCGGGCGAGTGAGCGCAGTGGAAGGCCCGGCCGG
>DATCQF010000564.1:0-1942 GCA_036569735.1 Allostellaceae bacterium
ACCCCAACCCTCTCCGCCCCCAAGGGCGGAGAGGGAGTTTAAGCAGCGCGTTTTTGCCCTCTCCGTCCTTCAGGGGGGAGAGGGAGGGGACCCATTGCGCCAGCAATGGGGAGGGTGAGGTGGGCGTTTTGTCTTTCATCACTTGGCGGGGCCGGTCTCGATCGGCGGCCCGTCCGGCAGGCCCCATTCCGACCACGACCCGTCATAGACCGCAGCGCCGGGGTGGCCGATCAGATGGAGCGCAAAGGCGAGCGCGCAGGCCGTCACCCCCGAGCCGCAACTGGCGACGACCGGGCGATCGAGATTGACCCCGGCCTCGCCGAACAGCCGCCGCAGCTCCTCGGCGCTGCGCAGCTGCCGGGTGCGCGGATCGGTGACCCGGTCGAACGGCAGATTGCGGCTGCCCGGGATGTGGCCGCGCCGCCGCCCGGGCCAGGTTTCCTCGGCGCTGCCATCAAAGCGGCCGGAAGCCCTGGCATCGACGATCTGCTCGCGGGCGAGGGCGAGCGCGAGGTCGGCGACGAGCGCCCGCTTGTCGCGCACCAGCGCGGGGTCGAAGCGTGCGGTGAATTGGCGCACGGGGATCGCCGGCGCGGCCGTGTCGAGCGGGCGGCCCTCGGCGCGCCACTTGGGCAGCCCGCCATCGAGCAGCGCCACCTCGGCGTGCCCGAAAAGCCGCAGCATCCACCACGCGCGCCCGGCCGACGACAGGCCGACCGTGTCGTAGACGATCACCCGGTCGTCATTGCCGATGCCGCGCTCCGCCATCTTGGCGGCGAAGCGCTCCTCTGAGGGGATCATGTGCGGAAGAGTGGTGCCCGGGGTGGCGACGTCGTCGATGTCGAAGAACACCGCGCCCGGAATGTGCCCGGCCTCATAATCGGCGCGCGCGGTCGGGGTGATGCCGGGCTGCTTGTACGAGCTGTCGAGCACCCGGACACGCGGGTCGGCGAGGTGCGCGGCGAGCCACTCGGTGCTGACCAGCGCCTCGGGTCGGGCATAGGGCATGGGACCTCTCTTTCGTAGGGCGGATCAGCGCAGCGTAATCCGCCAACTCGATTGCGCCGGCGTGGCGGAATGCCCCCGGCTTTCGCCGGGGTGTTCCGCCCTACGCAAAGGCGATATTGATCCGGCGGTTCTGGCGGCCCTTGTTCTCGATCTTGCCGATCGTCACCGGGCCGATCTCGGCGGTGTTGCGGATGTGGGTCCCGCCGCACGGCTGCAGGTCGATGCAGCCGCCTGGGCCGGCGATCTCCAGGAGGCGCACCCGGCCGGCGCCGGAGGGCGGCTTCACCGACATCGTGCGCACCAGCTCGGGCCGGGCGGCCAGCTCCTCGTCGGTGATCCAGCGCGGCTCCGCCGGGTGGCCGGCGGCGATCAGCTGGTTGAGGCTGGACGCGATCGCCTCCTTGTCGAGGCTCGACCCGGGCACGTCGAAATCGAGCCGGCCGCGGCCGTCCGACACCTGGCCGCCGGTCACCGCCCCCGGCACCACCGCGCACAGGAGGTGCAGGCAGGTGTGCATGCGCATCAGCCGGTGGCGGCGCTCCCAGTCGAGCTCGGCGACCAGCTCGGTGCCGGGTTCGGGCAAGAGCGTGCCGGGGGCCGGAACGTGGATGACCTCGTTGGGCGCCTCGCCTTTCACGGTGTCGATAATCGCGATGTCAGCGCCCGAGGCGAGCCGCAGCGTGCCGGTGTCGCCGGGCTGGCCGCCGCCGGTCGGATAGAACACGGTGCGGTCGAGCCGGATGCCCCGCGTATCGGCCACCATCACCCGGGCCGGGCAGGAGCGGGCATAGGCATCCTCGCGGAAGATCAGTTTGGTCATTCAGCACACCAAAAATCCATCCCGGCGAAGGCCGGGACCCATGTCACATTAGGTCCCCCGCTCTATGTCAGCGCGGGAGGCATCAGATCAAGCCAACGTGGATTATCGGACTCG
>DATCQF010000565.1:0-9756 GCA_036569735.1 Allostellaceae bacterium
AGGCCGCGCGATCGCTATACACACAGCCCTCGCCGCAGGAGCCCCGGCGGACCAGAACCCGGTCGAGGCCGGGCAGTTGATTTTGCAGCCGGCGCCAGATCCAGCGGCTGATGTTCTCCAGTGTCGGTATCCCCAACCCATCGATGTCGTTGAGGTAGGTGTGGTCCAGCACGGCCCGCAGCTTGATGATCTCTTTGTCTATCTCACCGAAATCGTAGAGCCAGTTCTTGTCCTTGTCGGGCTCGCCCCTGAGGTAGACCTCGACCCTGAAGGAGTGTCCGTGCAGCTGCGCGTACGGGTGGCCGACAGCCACGTTGACCGCCAGGTGATGCGCAGCCTCGAAGGTGAATTCCTTGAAAATCTCGTACATAACCGGTCTCCGTGCCCGACCCGGGCACTCGCGCGTTGCCGATCCTGACAAAGATGGGTAAACGCTCCATTAATGACCGCAAGGTCGTCGCACAGATGATATCGTTAAACGCTTATTCACGATTCTCCGCGAACCTGTGGGTTTGACGTTCTGCAAGAGGGGGTGTGTCGATGATGTTGCGTTCCGCGCTACGGTTCCTGGCGGCGGCGTCATTCGGTGTGGTGGTTGTCGGGGCAAATGTTGCCGGCGCGGCGTCCTTGCCGCAACCCACCGACAAACCGATTTTGACCGTAACGGGCAAGATCAAGATTACCAACAAGGACGGGACCGCCCAATTCGATCGCGCGATGCTTGAAGCGCTCGGCCAAACCTCGTTCTCCACCGGCACGCCATGGTACAAGGAGCCGGTAAAATTCGAGGGCGTGCCGCTCGCCAAGCTGATGGATGCTGTCGGCGCTACCGGCGACCGCATCGTCTCGATTGCGCTCAATGATTACAGCGCCGAAATGCCGATGGAAGACGTCCGCAAATTCGGTGTAATCCTCGCGCTGAAGCGCGACGGGGAATATATGACCGTGCGCGACAAGGGGCCGCTCTTCATCGTCTATCCTTTTGACAGCGATCCGGAGCTGAAGGTGCAGAAATACTACAGTCGTTCGGTGTGGCAGGTTGCCCGCATCGAGGTGAAATAGGCTGCGACCTGGCGAGCGGCCGGCAAGCCGGCCACTCGGCTGGTTTCCTTAGGAGCAGCGGGTGCGACGGTGAACGTATTTCGGGCGCTAAAGATTGCGCTGGGCATCAGCATCATCGTTTTCACGGTGTTGGGAATCAGCGCGTCTTTTGCTGTTCTGGATCGCCAGAAAGCGCTCGAGGAGGCGGCGCGCTACAATACGGTGTGGGCGGTCAGCCAGGCGACCGGCGAGTTTTTTCGCTTCGAGGGCCGCGTCGCCGCGTATGGCGTCCCGGGTAGCGGCATCGACCAGGACGAGGTCCAGCTCCGCTTCGACATCCTCTTTAATCGCCTGGATATTTTTCGCCGAGGCGACGTCAAGGAATTCACCGACGCCAAACCCGAGCAAGGCGAAACCGTCGAGGCGTTTGGCCGGTTGCTGACCCAGATCGATCCCTTGGTGCGCGCGATCGATCGCCCGGGCACCATTGCGCGCATTCTGCAACTGTGCCAGCCGTTCGAAGGCAAGCTCGCGCAACTGGCGGCGAATGCCAACGCGTATGGTGGCGATCAGACCTCCGCCGACCAGCACCGCCTCTTGCAGCTGCACTGGATCTTCTCGGCCATCGCCGCCGCATTGGTCGTGTGCGGCCTCGCCTTCATCATCCTATTGTTCTTCCAGAACCGGCTGCTGACGACGGCATACGAAAGCCTGAGCGCCCTCGCCGATGATCTGCGCAGGGCGAAAAATGCCGCCGACGAGGCCAGCGAATCCAAATCCCGGTTCCTCGCGACGATGAGCCATGAACTGCGCACGCCGCTCAATGCGGTGATCGGCTTCAGCGAAATCATCTCCGAGGAGACCTTTGGCCCGGTCGGCAAGACGGCTTACCGCGACTACGCATCGGACATCCTGCACAGCGGCCACCATATGCTGGAGCTGGTCAACGACATCCTGACCATGGCCAAGCTCGACGCCGGCCGGTACGAATTGGAGATGGTGCCGGTGGACCTGCGCGATACTATCGGCAGGACGGTCGACATGTTCCGCGGCACCAAGCACGCCGAAGGCCGCTCGATTACGATCGCGTCGGACGCGCCCTGGCCCCGGATCGAGGCCGACGAACGGGCAGTCCGCCAAATGGTGCTCAATCTCTTGTCGAACGCCGCAAAGTTCAGCGAACCCGATACGCCGATCGAAGTGCAGTGCCGCACCTCACCCGAGGGCGAAATCAGCGTTACGGTGGTCGATCAGGGGATCGGGATGACGCCGGAAGAGGCGACGGAGGTGGTCCGTCCGTTCTATCAGGCCGACAGCCGGCTGGCGCGCAGATACGAGGGCAGCGGCCTCGGGCTCAGCATCGTATCGGGCTTGATGGACTGCCATCATGGCCGGCTGATAATCGACAGCGAACCGGGTGTCGGCTCGCGTATCTCGCTGGTGTTCCCGGCGACCGCAGCCTGCGCCCCGAACCTCGCCGCGGTCGCCTGACGGCGGGTAGATCCCCGCGGCAAACCCCCGGGCGCCGCCCCGGCGAACATCCCTCCTAGAATTCGACCGAAAATCCGCCATCTACCGGGATCGACGCGCCGGTCACGAAATCCGAGGCCGGGGCGGCGAGAAACACCGCGATCCCCGCCAGATCCTCCGGCACCCCCCAGCGCCCGGCTGGAGTGCGGCGCAGGACGCGGTCGTGCAGCCCTTCCATCTGGCGGCGCGCGTCCTGGGTCAGTTCGGTGTCGATCCAGCCCGGCAGCACCGTGTTGACCTGAATGTTGTCCCTGGCCCAGGCATTCGCCAGCGACTTGGTCATCTGTACGAGGCCACCCTTGCTCGCGGCATAGGCGGCGGCATAAGCCGCACCGAAAATCGCATACATCGAGCCGATATTGATGATCTTGCCGCCGCCCTGCTGCTGCATCACCGGGTAGACCGCCTGGGCGCAGGCAAAGGCGCCGGTCAGATTGGTGTCGAGCACCGCCTGCCATTCCGCGATGGCATAGTCCTGCGGCGGCTTCCTGATCGACATGCCGGCATTGTTGACGAGGATGTCGAGGCGGCCGAACCGGTCGACACTCTGCTGCACCGCTTCGCGGCAGGATTGGGGATCGGCGACATCGAGCGCGATAAAGATGCTGGTCGCGCCGGACGCCGCCAATGCCGCAACCGCCGCCTCGGATTTTTCGGGATTGCGCGCCGCGACGACGATTGCCGCCCCGGCCGCCGCCAGGCCCTGCGCCATGCCGAGCCCGATCCCGCCATTGCCGCCGGTGACCAGCGCCACTCGGCCGGTCAGGTCGAAAAGCTTCATGTCCGATGCACTCATGTCACGGCGCCCGGCTTGGCCCGACCAGGCTCGCGCCGCCGTCGACGACGAGGGTCTGGCCGGTGATATAGCGCGCCGCGTCCGACAATAGGAAGCGGACGGCGTGCCCGATGTCCCAGCCGACCCCCTCGAGGCCGAGCACCGACGCCTTGCGCCGCGCCTCGCGGCCGGCCGGGGTCATTTGCCCGGTATACATGCGCGGCGTGTAGATCGGGCCGGGCGCGACGCAATTGACGCGGATGCCTTGGGGCCCGTGGTCGACCGCCATTGCCCGGGTCAGCGCGATGACCGCGCCCTTCGAGGTCGAATAGGCGGTGAGCCCGCGCGGGCGCAACGCCGAGATCGACGACACGTTGACGATTGCGCCGCCGTCCGCGGTCTCGATCATCGCCGGGATCGCAAAGCGCGAAACCAGGAACATGCTGTCGACATTGACCTGCATGATCCGGCGCCATTCGGCGACCGCGGTGTCGACGACGCTGCCGCGCCCGCCGATCCCGACGTTGTTGTCGAGCAGGTCGAGCCGGCCGAAGCGGTGGAGCGCCTCCTCGACCAGCGCGCGGCACTGCGCCTCGTCGACCACGTCGGCGACGAACGGCGCGGCAGTGCCGCCCTCCGCTTCGATCATCGCCACGGTCTGCGCGGCCGCCTCGGGCACGATATCGACGACCAGCACACGGGCGCCGGCGCGCGCCAGGAGCATCGCCGCGGCGCGGCCGTTGCCGATGCCGTCATCGGGCGCGCCGCCGCCGGTGACGATCGCCACCTTGCCCGAGAGGCCGAGATCATCCGCCCCAGGGAGAAGGCCGGGGGATTGGGGATCGCTCATGGTATTTCTCGCCTGGCAGAAAGCGCTACGATAAGGGCCAAGCCGGCAAAGTGCCATTGCTGGTCTAAGGCCCCCTCGCAGGTCGATGAAAATGCAGACGGCACCCCACTTCAAGTCATCCCGTGGGCCTTCAGCCCACGGACTTGTTCCGTGGGAAAGCCGGGACCCATTCCCGCCGTGGATACCGGCTTTCGCCGGCATGACAGAAAAGTGGGGCCATAATCCGTGAGTCGCCCAGAGACCGGCAGCCGATCATTGCGGCAAAAACTGTCGTGCATCCCTGTCCTGGCCGTGGCGACCTTGGCCGCGCTGTTGCCGGTATCCGCGGCTCCCGCGGAACCCCGCCCAATGCTGGTGTTTGCCGCCGCCAGCCTCAAGACCGCGCTCGATGCGATCGCCGCCGAATGGAACGCCGGGACCGGCGGGCGGGTGACGATCTCCTATGCGGCGAGTTCTACCCTGGCAAAGCAGATCGAAAACGGCGCCCCGGCCGGGCTGTTCATCTCGGCTGACCAGGATTGGATGGACTATCTGCAAAGCCGCAAGCTGATCGACCCCAAAACCCGCATCGACCTGCTCGGCAACAGCCTGGTGCTGATCGCGCCGGCGGACAGTTCGGCGCTGGTGGCGATCACTCCCGGGTTTCCGCTCGCCGCGCTACTCCGCGACGGGCATCTCGCGATGGCCGATCCGGACGCCGTGCCGGCCGGGCGCTACGCCAAGGCGGCGCTGAGCGCGCTCGGCGTGTGGCAAGCGGTTGCCGGCCGCATCGCGGCGGCGGAGAATGTCCGGGCCGCACTCCTGCTGGTGGCCCGGAGCGAAGCACCGCTCGGCATCGTCTATCGGACCGACGCGGCTGCGGAACCCTCGGTCCGGATCGTGGCGATTTTTCCGCCGGACAGCCATCCGCCGATCGTCTATCCGATGGCATTGACCATCGCCCCCAGCCCCGAGGCACCCGCCTTTGCCGCCTACCTGCGCGGGCCGGCAGCCCGCAGGGTGTTCGAGGCGCAGGGCTTCACCATGTTCGACCCGGCACCCGGCCCGGCGCGGTGAGCATGCTGTCGGCATTTTCGCCGGAGGAACTGACCGCGATCCGGCTGTCGCTGCGGGTCGCCTTCTGGGCGATGCTGTGGAGCCTGCCGGTCGGGATCGGGGTCGCGCTCCTCCTGGCGCGCGGTCGCTTCTGGGGGAAGCCGCTGCTGAACGCGGTCGTGCACCTGCCGCTCGTCATGCCGCCGGTCGTCACCGGCTATCTCCTGCTGCTGCTGTTCGGCCGCAAGGGGCCGCTCGGGCGATTGCTGGCCGAGAGCCTCGGGATCGTCTTCGCCTTCCGCTGGACCGGCGCCGCCCTCGCCTGTGCGGTCATGGGCTTTCCCTTGATGGTGCGCTCGATCCGGCTGTCGCTCGACGCGGTCGACCGCCGGCTCGAAGACGCCGCGGGGACGCTCGGCGCCAATCCGTTCTGGGTGTTCGCGACGATCACCCTGCCGTTGATCCTGCCGGGGATCGTCGCCGGCATGATCCTCTCCTTTGCCCGCGCGCTCGGCGAGTTCGGCGCGACGATCACCTTTGTCTCGAACATCCCCGGCGAAACCCAGACGCTGCCGACCGCGATCTATACGCTGCTCCAGGTTCCCGGCGGCGATTTCGCCGCGCTGCGGCTGACCCTCGTCTCGATCGCGATCTCGCTTGCCGCATTGCTCGTCTCCGAAGCGGTGATCGAGCGGGCGAGCCGCCGCGCGCATGGCCTCTGACATGCTCAGGCGGCTCTGACATGCTCAGCGTCTCGGTCGCGCACCGTTTCGGCAGCTTTGTGCTCGATGCCGCGTTCGAGAGCGCCGGGGGCCTGACCGCCCTCTTCGGCCGCTCGGGAGCCGGCAAGACTTCGCTGATCAACGCGATCGCCGGGCTCCTGCGCCCCGAGCGCGCCCGCATCGTCGTCGACGGCGCGGTGCTGACCGACACCGAGACGGGCGTCTTCGTCGCCACGCGGCGGCGGCGCATCGGCTATGTCTTTCAGGAAGGGCGCCTCTTTCCGCATCTGACGGTGCGTCAGAACCTGCTGTACGGCCGCTGGTTCGCCCCGCCAATGGACAAGGGTCCCGGCGCCGCGGGCGAGGTCGATCAAATCATCGACCTGCTCGGCATCGCCGGGCTGCTGCAGCGGCGCCCGGCGCATTTGTCGGGCGGCGAGAAGCAGCGCGTCGCGATCGGCCGGGCCCTCCTGGCGCGCCCGCGCCTCCTCGTGATGGACGAGCCCCTGGCCTCGCTCGACGAAGCGCGCAAGACCGAAATTCTGCCATACATCGAGCGGCTGCGCGACGAGGCCGGCGTGCCGATCGTCTATGTCAGCCACCAGGTCGCCGAGGTGGCCCGGCTCGCCACGACGATGGTGGTCCTCAACGAAGGCCGCGTCGCCGCGATCGGGCCGACCGCCGCGATCATGGGCCGGATCGATCTCTTTCCGCTGACCGGGCGCGCCGAAGCCGGCGCCATCCTCGCCACGCGCGTCGCCGGCCACGACCCGGCCTTTGGCCTGACGATTTTGCGAAGCGCGGCCGGCGAGTTGCGGGTGCCCCACCTCGACCTGCCGGTCGGCGCCGCGCTGCGCATCCGCATCCGGGCCCGCGACGTGATGATCGCGCTTACCCCGCCCGAGGGGCTGAGCGCGCTCAACGTGCTGCCCGGCACCGTCGCCGAGATCGGCCGCGCCGACGGACCGATCGTCGAGATGCGCCTCGATTGCGCCGGCGAGGCCCTTGTCGCCCGGCTGACCCGGCGCTCGGTCGAAACCCTCGGCCTCACACCCGGCCGCCTCGTCTATGCCGTCATCAAAAGCATCGCCTTCGACCACCACGCCTTTGCCGGCACCGCCCCGCCCTCCCCCGGCGCCGACGCCGAAACGCGCGACGGGTGACCGG
Organism: Allostellaceae bacterium; assembly: GCA_036569735.1. Taxonomy (GTDB): domain Bacteria; phylum Pseudomonadota; class Alphaproteobacteria; order ATCC43930; family CGMCC-115725; genus DATARH01. The sequence continues at coordinate 7,121 of DATCQF010000565.1, forward strand.
CGCGGAAGGCCCGGGATGTCGGCCCGCGCCGACCTGAGCACGACCGACCAAGTCGGACCTCTGGATGTTGGTCTAGCACCAACAGATTTTGGATCAAATTTTATGGTTAGGGCCTTTGGTCAAATGCCGTATTTTCGTTCGGTGCTGGCAATATTTCATTAACTCGACCTAAGTTAGGGTACCTGCTGATGATGTGGCGGGTCACTATCGATGATCAAATCTCGTACTTGCACCGTCTGGGATCTGGCGGTATCCGTCGTTCTGCTTAGTCCGATAATTGTGATCTTCTTGATCCCGCTGACGATTGGCATCGGCCTGGATGTTTTCGGCCTGTACGGCGAGGTGCCGTTTGCACTCGCCCTGTGCGCCCCGCTCACATTCGTCCTATTGCGCATGTTCTCTCCGCGGGCCCTGACGCGCCACGTCGCGGCGCTGCTGCGACTGTGGCTCAGCCGCGCGAGCGAGCTGAATTACGCGCCGTGATCGATTAGCTGACTCACCGACGCGGCGGATTTTAGGGCCGTGAACCCCTCGTTGGTCTGCATCCGCAGAAAGGTATTTGCATGATAAAGCTTACCGTCTGCCTCAGCCTACCCGCTGTTCTCGTCGCCTTCATGTCTTTCTTCTAGGAGACCGTGCGCGAAGGCGCCATTCGAGGCGCAGTCGAGGAGGGTCGGCTCCTCCACCGGTAGCGGACCACCGGCTGAGGTCTGCTCCGGCGCTTTCGCGAGTTTACGATTTGCCCCTTTCTGCGGGGTCCACTCGACGGCCTCTACTGAAAGGGACCGGCTCCGACACCAGCCTCCTGCGAGCACATAACAAGAACATAAAATCGACAAACTCGCGTGCCAGAGTTCGCACGCATGTGCCGACCGGGTGAACGATCCAAGGCTGACGGCAGACAGCGGTGCGGGCCGCGAGGATGCAACCTATGCACGAACCCCAGCTGCTGATCCCCTGCAGGAGCAGGCAGCGTTTTTAAACAGGATCAACTACAGGTTGTTATCACTCTGCCACCCGCTCGCTACCGCACGCCCCGCGCGCGCTACTGCACGCCGAGCAGCTCGACGTCGAACATCAGCGTCGCGTTGGGCGGGATCGCGCCGGGAGCGCCGCGCGCGCCGTAGCCGAGTTCGGGCGGGATTATGAGGGTGCGCTTGCCGCCGATCTTCATGCCGGCAACCCCCTCGTCCCAGCCGCGGATCACCTGCCCCGCGCCCAGCGCAAAACCAAAGGGCTGGCCGCGATCGAGCGAGCTGTCGAACTTGGTGCCCTTTACGCCGTTGTTGTACAGCCAGCCGGTGTAATGCACGCTGACCTTCTTGCCCTTGGTCGCTTCGGTGCCGGTGCCGACGATTGTGTCGGTGTATTTGAGGCCGCTTGGCAGCTCGCTCATCTTTGTGGGTGCTCCATCTGCCGCCCATGCAACGGGGGTCGGCGCGGTTAGGGAAACGACGACAAGCGCCGCCGCGGCGGCACTGAATTGGATCAATTTCATGGCAACGCTATTGTGCTACATCAGTTGCGGAACATGAGACGGGAACCGGTAGGATGGAGGGGGGGCCCGTGCACGGCGCCATTTTGAACGAGACGATCGCCTGCGTCACCGACATTCTCGGCCGGGAACTCGAGGGGATGGCGGTCGAGCGCGTGGTCATCGGGCTCTTCTTCACCGGGGTCAAGCTGACCGCCGGACCAAATGGCGTACAGATCGCCGGGACCTGCGCGACGCCGCGCGATGCGATCCCCGGCGACATATGCTGCCCGGTCTCGGCTCGGGCTGCGGGGTTCCAGACGCTTGCCGGGCGCCCGGCGGCCGAATTGATGCAGGGCGCGCTCGCCGAAAACGGCCTCACCCGCGCGGTCGGCATCGCCACCTTGAACGCGCTCGCCGAACTGTGCTGGCGCCGCCGCCCCAATCCCGGGGTCCTGCTGTTGCCGGGCGCCGATGCGTTCGAAGCGAGCGACATACGCGAAGGCGACCGGGTGGTCCTCGTCGGCGCCTTCATCCCATTTCTGAAAGAACTGAAGCGCCGCCACCAGCCCTATCTGGTGCTGGAGCAGAACCCGGCCGCGCTCAAACCCGAGGAGATGGCGTTCTACCGCCCGGCCGATCTGGCGCCGGAAGTGGTGCCGGCGGCCGATGTGCTCTTGATCACCGGGGCGACCCTCCTCAACGACACGCTCGAGGATTTGCTCGCATTGGCGGACCCGGCGGCGCGCATCACCGTGCTCGGCCCGACGGTCGGCATGCTGCCCGACGCCTTTCTCGCGCGCGGCGCCGACGTCCTCGGCTCGGTCCGCATCACCCGGCCCGACAAATTTCTCGACCTCCTCGCCGAGGGCGGCTCGGCGCCGCACTTCCTCGGCCACTCAGCCGAGAAGATAGTCCTGGCGCGCCGGCCCGCCGAGTCCGGCGCCAACGCCGCTTGATGCTGAACCGTCGGCCTGCGAGGGCGTGAAAAAATTACCAAAGTGCCGGAAGCCGGTGCTGCAGGACCACCCATGCGTCCTTCGAGACAGCGCTTCGCGCTTCCTCAGGATGACGTAAGTTTTTGATGAAATTAAGAAAGATCGTCATCCTGAGGAGCCCGCGCAGCGGGCGTCTCGAAGGACGCACGCCGCCGACCCAGCCT
>DATCQF010000566.1:0-2878 GCA_036569735.1 Allostellaceae bacterium
GGCCATCAAACAGACAATCTCCACCGGGGGTACCACACGGCTTGACGAAATGGCGTTGACGGCAGATGGCAAATTGCTGCTCGCCGCCAATAACGCCGAGGATCCGCCCTTCGCCACGCTGTTCAAGGCGAATGGCGACGCGCCCACGAGCGCGGTCAGCATCATCATGATGAAGATGACCATTAATTCCGCAATACTCCCGTCCGGCGTCGGCTTGTCTATTGAACAGCCGACATGGGAACCCGAGACCGCGCGCTTCTACACGTCGATCCCGATAATTGCCAACAATCCGGCCGGCTGTAATTACGGACAGGTTCCCCCCCCCGCCCCCATCACCTGCCATGGCGGGATGTTGGTGACCGATCCGATCCATCCCACAGCGGTGGCCGGCGTATTCGACCCGATCACGAACACCGGCGTCGTGCCGCTGAACGCGTGCGGTCCCAACGGCGCCACGGTCGGCCCGCATGCCAATCTGCTATTGGGCTGCACCCCGGGGAACAACCCGAGCGACACGACCACTCTCGTCATCAACGCGAAGACCAAACATTATGCCAACATCGGCGGCATCACCGGCTCCGATGAGGTATGGTTCAACGCGGGCGACAATCGCTATTACACAGGCTCCAGCCGGAATATCGGTGGAGCCGTGCTTGGGGTGATCGATGGAACAAGTGTTCTCGTCGAGACCATCCCGCAATCGACCGGTTCGCACTCGGTCGCGGCCGACTCCAAGCGCAACACCATCTTCGTCCCGCAAGTGGCGCCTCTTGCGGTGGTCGGGAGCGGCGGCGACACCACGAGTGTGGGTGCGGGGATTTGCGGTAGCAACAACGGCTGTGTCGCGGTCTACTTCCATGATGTCGATGAAAATGAGGGTCACGAGGGCAACGACCATCAATCGAAAGATAAATAATCGTTACTTTTTTTGACTGGTGACACGTATCTTCGCAGGGCATCGGTGGGCGCTCAAGCATAGCGCTCGCCGATGTTCACTCTACGGCTCCCCGAATTCGGGAGGCCTTTTCGGATTTACGAGTGGCCTTCCCGGACGCCACGGGACATCTCGGCGCGGGTTGCAACGTCAGCCGCGCGGGAGACCGTATCCGCCGCCCCCGGGCGTCTCGATCACGAAAACGTCGCCCGGCGCCAGTTCGGTCCGGTCGGTGCCGGTCATCACGTGAATGCTGCCGTCCGCGCGCTCGACCCATTGGCGGCCGAGGGCTCCATCCGCGCCGTCGGCGAGCCCGAACGGGGCCACGTTGCGACGCGATGAGACGATGACGGCGGTCATCGCTTCGAGAAAGCGGATCCGCCGCACCGCGCCATCGCCGCCGCGCCAGCATCCGGCGCCGCCGGAGCCGCGGCGGATCGCGAATGCCTCGAGCCGCACCGGATAGCGCAGTTCGAGGACTTCGGGATCGGTCATGCGGGTGTTGGTCATGTGGGTGTGGACCGCGGAGGTGCCGTCAAACCCGGGCCCGGCGCCGGCCCCGCCGCAGATCGTCTCGTAGTACTGGCGCGCCCTGTCGCCGAAGATGAAGTTGTTCATCGTCGCCTGACTGCACGCCAGCGCGCCGACCGCGCAGAACAGCGCGTTGACGACCGCCTGCGAGGTCTCGGTGTTGCCGGCGACGACCGCCGCTCCCGGCCGGGGCGACAGGAAGGTGCCGGGCGGGATCACCAGCCGGATCGGCTTCAGGCAGCCGTCGTTGAGCGGGATGTCGCTGCCGACCAGGCAGCGCAGCGCATAAAGCACCGCCGAGCGGGTCACCGCCGGCGGCGCGTTGAAGTTGTCGTCGCGCTGAGCGCCGGTTCCGGTGAAGTCGACGGTCGCGGTGCGCGCCTGGTGATCGACGGTGATGGCGACCCGCAGCGGCGAGCCGTCGTCCATCGTATAGGCGAACGACCCATCGCCGATCCGGTCGATCACCCGGCGGACGCTTTCCTCGGCGTTGTCCATCACGTGGCGCATATAGGCCTGCACCACCTCCAGGCCGTGGCGGGCGATGACGCCCTGCAGCTCCTGCACGCCCTTCTCGTTGGCGGCGACCTGCGCCTTGATGTCGGCGACGTTGATGTCGGGGCTGCGCGCCGGGTAGGCCGCCGATGCGAGGAGATCGCGGAACTCGGCCTCGCGGAACTGGCCGCCGTCGACCAACAGGAAATTGTCGAGGACGACGCCTTCCTCCTCCAGGGTGCGCGAGACCGGCGGGGTCGAGCCCGGGGTGATCCCACCGATGTCGGCGTGGTGCCCGCGGTTGGCGACGAAAAACAGAATGTCGCGCCCGGCGGCCCCGGCGGCCCCGGCGGCATCGAACACCGGGGTGATCACGGTCACGTCGGGGAGGTGAGTGCCGCCGTTATAGGGATTGTTGAGGGTGACCACGTCGCCCGGCTTCAAGGTCCCCCGCCGCAGCCGCAGCACGGTCTGCACGCTTTCGCCCATGGCGCCGAGATGAATGGGGATATGCGGGGCGTTGGCCACGAGCCGGCCCTCGGCATCGAAGACCGCGCAGGAAAAATCGAGGCGCTCCTTGATGTTGACGCTGAGCGAGGTGTTCTGCAGCACCGCGCCCATCTGCTCGGCGACGTTCATGAACAGGTTGTTGAACAATTCGAGCAGCACCGGATCGGGCTTCGCGCTGCCGGCGGCCATGCGCGTCGGGCGCGCTTCGACGCGCCGCAGCAGCATGTGATCGAGTTCGGTCACCTCGGCGCGCCATCCGGGCTCGATGACTGTCGTCGCGTTGGCCTCGCGGATCAGCGCCGGCCCGGCGATACGGTCGCCCGCCCGCAAACCCGCGCGGTCGAACACCGGCGCGACATGCTCGGCGCCGCCGGTCCACATGACGACCCGGTCCACCGGCTCGGGGGC
>DATCQF010000567.1:0-4608 GCA_036569735.1 Allostellaceae bacterium
ATATTTCCGGTGCCCTGGTACAAATAGCTGTAGATCGAACCGAGTTCTCCCGCGCTGTAGAGGCGTGCGATCGGGGCGCCGTCCGGGCGCACGACCTGCGCCCTCTCATTGCGTCGCGGGCCTCCCTGGGTATTGAGCATCGAGGGCGAGAGCTCGACCGCGTAAAACGGCTTGTCGACGATCGGCGCCATCATCAGGGTTCGGCCGAAATCGGGGTCGAGCCGTGCGTCGCAATTGCGGTTCCACCGGTTGACGGTGTCAGTCAGCGTGGCGGGATCGAGCCCCACTGCCGAGGCGAGAGAAGCCAGGCTGTCGGCGGTCTTGATCCAACCCTTCGCCAGTTCGGCGCGGTTGTCCTCGCTCCAGTCGTAGCGCTCGATTATCTGCGTCCAGCCGTGGCTCGGGTGCTTGTCGTAGAGCGGGCCGGCGGAAAAGAGGGTGTGATCGAAGATCAGAAACATCGGGCACGGCACCGCTAGCGGAAGCCAGCGGCCGTTCACCGGAACTTTGCCGTGGCGGGTCTTGTATTTTTCGTCGGCAAAGCGCCTGGCGTCCGGGCCGACCACGATCATGCCGCCGGGTTGCTCTTTGCTGTAGTGCAGCGCCTGCATTGAAAAACTCGTGCGGAACTCCGCGACTTTGAGGGCCATCGAGGGGCCGGCGTAGTTGTTCATGTGCCAGAGATCGGCGCCGACCGACATCGCCATCGTGATGCCGTCGCCCTCGTTGTACGGCGAGCCCGAGGTGTAGCAGTAGGGGATCGCGGGGAGGTAGTTGCGGATCATTTCCTGGTTGTTTTCGAAGCCGCCGCAGGTCAGCACCACCCCCTTGCGTGCCTTGACGTAGACCGATTTGTTCCCCTGATGGGCCCTCACCCCGAGAATTTCCCTGGTGCCGCCGTGCTGGATCAGCTCTTTCCCCGGCGTTTCGTAGAGGATGGGGATAGGGCGCGCTTTGACCAGGCGCTCGAACAGCTTCCAGGTGTAGGAGTAGCCATAGGTCGGGCCATCGTGGAATTTATGCACGCAGTCCGAGCCGGGCAGATCCGGGAATTCGATCCCGACCGGCGGATGCTGATGCTCCTGCGGGTCGGCGCCGAGGCTTTCGAGCCAGGCATTGTTCCGGCCCATCTCCTCGGCCCACACCCGCACCATGGTCGCCGGCACGGTATAGGGCCCGCACAGCGCGGTCAGATAGGCGACGGCGTGTTCGACCGACGATGTATTCAGATACCCTTGGCCCGCGACGCGTGTATTACCGCCCTCCTCGCCTTCGGGCGCTTTTTCGAGGATGACCACCTTGGCTCCGAGATCGTGGGCAGTGACCGCAGCGGCGACGCCCGCGGCCCCGAACCCGACGACAACGACATCCGCCTCCAAATCCCATCCGTGTGGCACTGAAAATTGCTCCATGGTGTGTTTCTGCCGGGCCGCTCAGCGCTGCGGCTCGACGACGACCGTGCCGATTTTGCCGCCGCATTCGACCTCCCGGTGCGCCGCCGCGGTCTCGTACAGCGGAAAGCGGGCGGCCACCGACAGGATACGGCCGGGCGATGCGGTCCAGCCGGCGATATCGGACTGGGCGCGGCGCCGGTCCGCGTGGGGAACGCCGGCGAGCGACATCGCATAGACCGCGAGGTTCTTCTGCATCAGGTCGCGCACCGGAACCTTTGGCTCCCGGTCGCCATTGGTGGCGTAGACCGCGATGCTGCCGTTGACCCGCACGGCGCGCAGGGCGGCGGCGAGGTTGCCGCCGAAATCAACCTCGACGATGTGGTCGACGCCCACTCCATCGGTGATGTCGAGGATGCGCGCGGCGACGTCCTCGCGGCGGTAGTCGATGACATGCGCGGCGCCGCCGACGCGGGCGCGTTCGGCCTTTTCCGCCGAACTGACCGTCGCGATCACGCGGGCCCCGGCCCAGGTGGCAAGCTGCACCGCGTAATGGCCGACCGCTCCGGCGCCGCCGGTCACCAGGAGGGTCTTGCCCTGGACCGGCCCGGCGACGAACACCATCCGGTGCGCGGTCATGCCCGGCACGCCGAGGGTCGCCCCCTCGGCAAATGACACGTGGCCCGGGAGCTCGGTCACCAGGTCCTCGGAGAGCGCGATGTATTCCGCCGCGGTTCCCGGCCAGCGGCCGTTGCGCTGGCCGTTGTAGAGCCACACCCGCTTGCCCAGCCAGCGCTGGGCCGCACCCGGGCCGACCTGGTCGACCACACCGGCGCCATCGCTGTTGGTCACGACACGGGGGTACTCCATCGCCGGCGGACCGCGCCGCCGATAGGTGTCCGACGGGTTGACCCCGGAGGCTTCGAGGCGCACCCGCACCTCGCCGTGCCCGGCCTCGGGCGTCGGCAGTTCTCCGCAGACCAGGACCTCGTCCGCCGCTCCCTGCCGGTCGTACCAAACCGCGCGCATCGCCGCCCCTCCCGATCTCGATCGCGGCGCGTTCTAGCATTTTCGCCGCGGTCTGGGCAGGTCGATGGCGCCCGCGCGTGCGCTAGCATGGCGGCCTGCGATAATTCGGCGAGACATAAGCGCCACCGGCGGTGATAGTTGCGATCTGGATTTGCGAGGACCCGATCGATGATCACGAAATTCGACAGCTCCTATTACGGCACCGCCGACATGGAGAACCTCGGCTACACCGGCACGCCGATCAACGAGCGCCGCTATCCGCAGGAGCAGTTCGCCAAGGCGCTGCGCAAGGTGGTGGCCTACGCCAAGTGCATGGACGAACGCGGCTACAACACCTTCTGGATGGCCGAGCATCATTTCCAGCCCGAGGGCACGGAATTGATCCCCAACCTCCTGATGATGGCGATGCACCTCGTCAACAACACGAAAAACCTGAAGATCGGCTGCGGCTTCAACGTCGTGCCGATGTGGCATCCGCTGCGCCTCGCCGAAGACTATGCGATGGCCGACATCCTGAGCGGCGGGCGGGTGATCTTCGGGGTGGCGCGCGGCTATCACACCCGCGAGGTGGAGAGCTTCGGGTCGCCCTTGATCGACCAGGAGGCGAACCGCGAGAAGTTCGAGGAAGGCGTCGAGATCATCTTCAAGGCGTTCGAGGGGAAGCCGTTTTCGCACAAGGGCAGGTTCTACACGATCCCGCCGGAGGTACCCTATCGCGGCTACGCGCTGAAGGAGATCACCCTCGTGCCGGCGCCGGAGCGCCTGCCGGTCGAATGCTGGCAGCCGATCCAGAGCGGCTCGGACCGCGCCTTCGATTTCATGGCGAAGCACGGCATCAGCGGCGTCATCGGCGGCGGCTCGGCCGAGGGCGGCGCGGTGGAGCGGCACATGCTCGGGTTCCAGGCCGCCTACGCCCGCCGTGGCATCAAATTGGAACTCGGCGAGCGGTTGGCGCTCGGCTTCCAGTTCCACATCGCGAAGAACCGCGAAGAGGGCATGCGCGAGACGGCGAAACACTACGAGGAGAACATGAAGATGTTCGGCGAGCTGCGCCTCGTGCGGGCGCTCTCCGACGAGCAGATCGCGGCGATGCGCGACCCCAAAATAGCCGCCACGACCAAGCTGCCGCGCATCGAAGACGCGGTGAAGGCCGGCGGGTTCCTCACCGGCACCGCGGCGGACATCACCGAAACGCTGAAAGCGATCGAGAAGCGCTATCCCGGCATCGATCGGGTGATGTGCAGCACGCCGCTGGGCACCCCGCTCGACATCCAGCTGGAAGACCTCGACCGGTTCGCCAAGGAGGTGATGCCGGCGTTTCGCACCGCAAAGATCGCGGCGGCGGCCGAATAGGGTAATGTTCCGGCGCCTCGAATTGAGGAGAACGCGCCATGAACCGCCCTCCGCTTCCCCCCTTCACCGCCGAGACCGCCGCCGAAAAGGTGCGACTTGCCGAGGACGGGTGGAATTCGCGCGATCCCGCCCGCGTCGCTCTCGCGTACACGGTCGACAGCCGCTGGCGCAACCGCGCCGAGTTCGTCGAGGGCCGTGACGCCATCGTCGCGTTCCTGACGCGTAAATGGCAGCGGGAGCTGGACTATCGCCTGATCAAGGAGGTCTGGGCCTACCGGGACAATCGTATCGCCGTTCGCTTCGCCTATGAGTGGCACGACGACAGCGGCAACTGGTTCCGCAGCTACGGCAACGAGAATTGGGAGTTCGGCGAGGACGGGCTGATGGGCCGGCGTATCGCCAGCATCAACGATCTGGCGATCACGCAAGGCGAGCGCAAATACCACTGGGCGCTCGGGCGCCGCCCGGACGATCACCCGGGCCTCGGCGAACTCGGGCTATAGGAGTTGCGATGAACATCGCACATACGTATGCGCGCGATGTCGCCTTCACCCCAACAGTCAAGGCCGCGCAGGCCCGCAGGGGTTCGCGCCACGCTTATTTAAATCGTCATTTGCAATAAGGAGCCCACGATGGCCGTAACTCCCGTATCGCCCGGCTGCCTCTCCGGCATCCGCGTGCTCGACCTGACGCAATTCGAGGCCGGGACGACATGCACCGAGGCGCTTGCCTGGATGGGCGCCGACATCGCCAAGGTGGAGCCGCCGCGCGGCGAGGCCGGCCGCACCGGGTTTGGCGATGCGTATTATTTCATGATGTACAACGCCAACAAGCG